>DATKRS010000011.1 GCA_035532035.1 Candidatus Dormiibacterota bacterium | reverse complement strand
AGGCGCTCGCGCGCGGACGCGTCGTCCTTTCGTTCTTCGAGGCGGCGACGAAGCGCTACGCGCACGGCGTTGCCTTCACGCAGATTGCGCCCGAGGATCAGGAGTCGATCGCGAAGATGCTCGACGGCGCGACGCCGGAGCCGCGCTAAGACTCGTTCCCGAGAAATCCGTAGAAGAAGTACTTATTGCCGTCGGACGTGCCGATGACGATGCGCCGTTCCTCGATCTCCGCTGAGACGATCGTTTTGCCGATCAGCGTGTCGAGGATCGTTTGGGCCTGAAGGAACTCCGCCTCCCGCAACTTGTCGGGTTCGACTTCGATGAGATGCAGCAGTTCCTCGATACGATCGTTCATGGTCACCCTTCACAGTATCGACCTGTTCGGCGAGAAAACTTAGCCGCTCGGTTCGCTTCATCAGGTTCTCGAACGGGACAACCTGAAGCGAGCCTCTTCATACGGGTCCTTGAGGAGGCTCTGAGCGAGCCCCGGAGTCACCGGATGACGGGAGGAGGGGGCGAGGAAGGCAGCAGGAGCGAGCCATGGACGGCGAGCGACGAGCGTCTCCGAAGGGACCCATACAAGGAGGCGAGAGCAAGGGTGCGGCGTCCTTATAAAGTGGGGGCCCATGCTGCGAAGTCAGCGTGGGGGCGCGCAGCGCAGTTGAGGGCGCGAAGCGGCCGAAGCGCAGCGTAGCGCCGGACGCCGCGCAGGGTGCGGCGTCCTTATAAAGAAGGCTGGCGCGCCATGTATCTCCTGGAGGTTCTGAGCGGCCCTCTCGACGGGAAGACGTGGGCGTTCGACCGGGAGATTACCATCGGCCGCGACGACAAGATCGCCGAGGCCTGCATCCCGCTCGACCGGTACGTCTCGCGCAAGCATGCGTATCTCTGCGTCGACGGCGAGCAGATATTGCTCACGGATCTAAAAAGCCGCAACGGGACCAAGCTCGACGGCAAAGACCTCAATCAAGCAGCCCCTTTGGAGATCGGCACGCCTTTCGTCGTCGGGCGAACCGTGCTGCGGGTCACACGCGCGTAATCACGCAGCCCCGCGCGCTGCGCGAAGCCGTCGCCAAGCTCCCGCGCCCGCTTGGATTCGTTCCAACCATGGGATCGCTGCATGCCGGTCATCTTGCGCTTCTGGCACGTGCGCGCGCGGCAAGCGCGTGCGTTGCAGCCTCCGTTTTTGTCAACCCGCTGCAGTTTCGCGCCGGTGAAGACTTCGAGCGGTATCCGCGCGATCTCGCCGGCGACCGCTCGGCGCTGGAAGGCGCCGGCGTCGAGCTGCTCTTCGCACCCGACGCGGACGCGATGTATCCCACCGGTTTTTCGACGGCGATCGATCCGGGTTCGGTCGGCGAGGCCTTCGAGGGCGCGATTCGCCCAGACCACTTTCGTGGCGTCGCAACCGTCGTGGTGAAGCTGCTCGATCTCGTGACGCCCGACGTGCTCTACGTCGGGCAGAAGGACGCGCAGCAGACCGCGGTGCTGCGGCGCGTCGTGCGCGACTTGAACGTGCCGGTGGAGATCGAGATCGTCGAAACCGTACGCGAGAGCGATGGGCTCGCGCTTTCGAGCCGCAACGCGTATCTGAGCGGTCAGGAGCGTACGGCTGCTCCGACGCTGTACCGTTCGTTGCGCGAGCTTTTGGCGGTGCTCGAGCGCGGCGCGAGCAAGGCTGAGGCAATCGCCGTCGCGCGCAGCGCGCTCGCACCCGCGGCATCGCTCGACTACTACGATCTGGTGGACGCCGACACGTTCGAGCCGCTCGAAAGGCTGCGGCCGCCAGCGTTCGTGCTCGGCGCTGCGCGCTTCGGCAGCACGCGCCTCATCGACAATCTCTGGGTACGCGGATGAAGGGGCGGCGGATTCTCCTCGGCGTGACCGGGGGCATCGCTGCCTATAAAACGGCGGCGCTCGCCTCGACGCTCGTGCAACGCGGCGCCGTCGTCGACGTCGTCATGACCGCCGAGGCCGAGCGGTTCGTCGGCGCGCTCACCTTCGCATCGCTGACGGGGCGCCCGGTCTACACTTCGCTCTGGGATGCACCCGAAGAGATTCCGCACATCCGGCTGGTGCGCGAGGCGGAGGTTGCGATGGTCGTTCCGGCGACCGCGCACGCGATCGCCAAGCTCGCGCTCGGACTCGCCGACGATCTGCTCTCGACCGCGCTGCTTGCCGCGCGCATTCCCATCGTACTCGCACCGGCGATGAATGCGGCGATGTACGAGAATCCCGCAACGCAAGCGCATCTTGCGACGCTGCGCGAGCGCGGCTATGCGATCGTCGAGCCGGAAGAGGGCTACCTCGCCGAGGGCGAGCACGGCGTCGGGCGCCTGGCGTCGGAGGAGCGCTTGATCGCCGCGCTCGAGCGATCGCTCGCGCCGCAGACGCTCGCGGGCGTGCGCGTCGCGATTACCGCGGGTCCGACGCGCGAAGCCTTCGACCCGGTGCGTTTCGTCAGCAACGCAGCGACGGGGGCGACCGGAATCGCACTCGCGCGCGAAGCGGCGCGTCGCGGCGCCGACGTGACGCTGATTCTGGGCCCCACGCTGCTCGCGCCTCCGGCGGAGGTGCGCGTGCTGCGGGTGACGAGCGCGCGGGAGATGCGCGACGCTGCCCTCGCGCACGCCGTCGGCGCGGACCTCACGATTGCGACCGCTGCGGTAGCGGATTGGCGGCCCGCGGAGTTCGCGGCGGAGAAGCGCGCGAAAGGTGAGGCCGAGCTCGATCTGCGCTTCGAGGCGAATCCGGACATTCTGGCGGAGCTCGGCGCGCGCAAAGGGAAGAGCTTTCTCGTCGGGTTCGCCGCGCAAACGCACGACCATGAAGCGCGCGCTCGAGAGAAGCTGCGGCGCAAGCATCTCGATGCGATCGTCGTCAACGACGTGGGCGGCGAGCGTGGATTCGGAATCGGCGAGAACGCGCTCGTGCTGCTGTGGGGGGAGAGAGAGAGAAAGGACTTGGGCAAGGGCGGGAAAGCGCTGCTCGCGGCGCGGCTGCTCGACGCGCTCGAAGAGCTGCGAGGCCGCTGATGCTGCTCGCGATCGACGTCGGAAACACCGAGACCAAGCTTGGCTGCTTTGCCGATGGCGAGGATCGGCTGCGTCACACGTGGCGCCTAACCACCGAGCCCCGCCGCACGCCCGACGAGTGCAGCGCGCTCTTCCTGCAATTGTTCGGGCAGAGCGGCATCGCTGCAAGCGAGGTCAGCGCGATCGTGATCGCGAGCGTCGTGCCGAAGCTCGACGCGTCGCTCGAGGTTGCCTGCGAGCGAAGCTTCGGCGTCGCGCCGGTCTTCTTCGAACCGCATCGCCAAAGCCTCATTGCCGTCCGTACGGAGCGGCCGGAGGAGGTGGGCGCGGATTTGGTCGCGATGGCGATCGGCGGGCGCGCGCGGTACGGTTCGCCGCTCATCATCGTCAGTTACGGAACGGCGACCGTCTTCATGGCGATCTCCGCTACCGGCGAGTACAGCGGTGTGGCGATCGCGCCCGGGATTCAAGTCTCGATCGACGCTCTCGTCGGCCGCACTGCGAAGTTGCCGCAGATCGCGCTCGAGGCGCCCCACACGGCGCTCGGCCGCAACACGATCGAAGCACTGCAAGCCGGAATCGTCTACGGCTTCATCGGCCAGAGCGAGGCGTTGATTGCCCGCATGCGCGAAGAGATGGGCGTGGACGCGCGGGTGATCGCCACCGGCGGCCTCGCCGACGTCGTTGCGCGCCACTCTACGCTGATCGAGCGGGTCGACCCGTACCTCAGCTTGGAGGGCCTTCGCTTATACCATGCGGCAAATCGCCGTTAGCGGCCGAAGGCTTGCGAGGGGCCGTCGCCCCATAAAAGCTTGCAAAGCTTGGCCATCGCATAGTAGACTGGTCTTGGAGACTAGTCTACTATGAAGCAGATCGGCGCCTACGAGGCCAAGAGCCACTTTAGCCAGATCCTCGACGACGTCGCCGCCGGTGAGACCGTGACGGTCACGCGGAACGGGCGTCCCGTCGCGCGCATCGTACCCATCGAGTCGCGCGCCGATCGCGTTACACGGCTGCTTGGCGAAAGCCGCGCCCTCCGGGAGCGAGTCAACGCCCGCTTTACCGCCGAGGAACTGAAGGACATGGCACGCGAGGGCCGGCGCTAGGTGCTCGTCATGGATTCGTCAGTGGTTCTCGCATGGCTTTTGCCCGACGAGCATAGTCACGATGCGGAGTCCATCCTCACGCGCATGCGTGACGAATCAGCCGCGGCACCAGCGCTGCTGCGGGTCGAGGTCGGCAGCGCTTTGCTTGCCGCCTCCCGCAGGGGAAGAATCTCCGATGATTCGCTTTCCGAAGCGTTTGTGAAATTCGAAGCATATCCGATCGACATCGTGCCGATAGAAACCGAGCACGTTCGCGAGGCGATGACCCTCGGCACGCGGTACGCTCTCACGGTCTACGACGCGCTCTACCTGCGACTCGCTGCGGCGCACCAGGCCGTCTTGTGCTCGTACGACGCGGCCCTCTTGGCAGCCGCATCCCGTCACGGCGTCGCTTGCGGCTAGGATACGACGAACGTGGGCCACGCCGTTTCTCCGTTGCGTATCGGGCCGATCGAGGTCTGGCCGCCGCTCGTGCTCGCGCCCATGTCGGGCGTGACCAACCGCACGATGCGTGCGCTCTACAAGCCGTTCGGCCTCGGGCTCACCGTGACGGAGTTCGTCTCGTCCAACGCGCTGAAGTTCGGCAGCAAGCGCACGATGGAGATGATCGACCAGCACGGTATCGAGAGACCCGTTTCAACGCAACTCTGGGGCGACGATCCGCAGGCGATGGCGCACGCGGCGAAGATCGTGCGCGAGTGCGGCGCCGATATCGTCGACATCAACTTCGGCTGCCCGGCGCCGAAGGTCACGAAGACGAACGGCGGCTCCGCCTGCCTGCGCGATCCCGACCGTTGCGAAGCGATCATGCGCGCGGTCGTCGCCGCGGTCGACTGCCCGGTGACGATGAAGATGCGCCTGGGCTGGGGCGAGGACCGGCTCGTCTACCTGGAGATTGCCCGCCGCGCTCAAGATGCCGGCGTTCAGGCGCTGACGCTGCACGCGCGCACCGCGAAGCAATTCTATAAAGGAGATGCCGACTGGGAGCACATCGCGCGCCTCAAGCGGGCGGTCGAGATTCCCGTAATCGGTAACGGCGACCTCAACGACGCGCACGTTGCGATGCGGCGCATGCGGGAGAGCGGCGTTGACGCAATCATGCTCGGGCGCGCGACGCTGGGCAATCCGTGGCTCATAGCGCAGATCCGCGACCTCATGGAGGGACGCGAGGCGCAGCCGTCGCCGAACGCGCCCGATCGCTTGCGCTATGCGATCATTCACTACCGCGCGATGCTCGACGAGTTAGGCGAGGCGCGCGCGGTTCCGCAGATGCGCAAGCACGTCGCGCTCTACTTGAAAAGCGTTCCCGGCGCGGCGCAACTGCGCGAGCGTTTGATGCGGCTCGACCGCGCCGACGACGCGATCGCGCTCATTGAAGAGACGATCGCGCGCCTCGAATCCAACCTCGCAGCATAGGAGAAAAAGAAGAGGGCCGGATACCCGGTCCTCTTCCGTGTAGCTCGCGGATGCGAGCGCCGCTCCGACTAAGCACCTCGACTCTAGCGCGGGTGACCAGTCCGCGTCAAGGTGCCTAGCCATCGGGAGCGCGCGCCCGGCGGGACTCAAACCCGCATCCTCCACTTAGTCGGAATGGCGCTCTGTTCGATTGAGCTACGGGCGCCATCGGCCAATACCGCGGCGTGAAGCAAGAGCGAGGCCCTCAATAGAGAATTCTCGCCGGCGATCATGCCTCTCCAGGTCGAGCTCGTTCCATTGCTGCAGCGCGAGCGGGAACTCTACGCCGTTCCACGCGGGCGCGAGCGTTTCGATGCGTACGTCAAAGCGATGACCGACGAGACGGGCGAAGCCGTGTTGCCGTTGACCGTGCTCAACCCGATGGGGCGCGAGCACGTTGCCGAGCTGCTCGACCGCATGATCGATCTCGGCGTGGAGCGCGTCGCCGCGCAAGCCGCCGCGCAGGCGCAGGAGCGCCTGGCCGGCGTGGACGACAGCGTGCGCGTCGCGATCGCCGTCGCGGACGATCTCAAAGGCGGATGGACGAATCGCTACTTCACCGAGATGGCAAACCGCTTCGAGCGACGGTACGAAGTCGCGCGCGGCTGGGCGACGGTACTCTTCTGGACGAGTGAAGAGCCGACGCTGGAGCACGCACGTCGCGAGACGCTCGGCGCCATCTGTCGCACGGTTCACGAGCGCAAGCACGGCCCAGCGCGAACGCTGCGAGCGATGATGGAGCAAGAGGGCGAGGCCGCGCACTTTGCCGGCGAGCGCGTGCACCTCGACGACGCAGCGCTGCGCGACGCGCGACGCATCATCGAGCCGCTCCGTGAATCGACGGCGTATCCCGCGATCGTAGCGGCGCTCTACGGCGACGAGGCTGCGGCGTCGCTCGGATATCCGCCGCTGGGCCTCCCCGCGCGGGCCGGCTACGCCGTGGCGCTCGCGCAAAGCCGCGATCGCCCTTCGACAAGCTCAGGGTGACAGCGGGGAGACGGCGAAAAGGCCATTGATGATCGAGGAACGCGACGCGCTCTACGGCGCGGCGACTCCGGCAGAGCTCGCCGACGAGACCTACGAGAACTACCGGCGCTACGTGAACCCGCCGCTGGCGCGCGTCATGCGGCTCTCCGGCAGTCCCGTGGAGACGCGCGCGCACGGCTGCACGATTTGGGATCAGAACGGAAAGGCGTATCTCGATTTCGCGGGCGGCTACGGCGTCTTCACACTCGGCCACACGCACGTACGCGTCGTCGAGGCGGTTCGCGCGCAGCTCGATCTCATGGCGCTCTCGGGCAAGACGATGTTCGACCCGCTGCTCGGCCGCGCCGCGAAACGCCTTGCCGAGCTCGCCCCCGGCGACTTGCAGATCTCGTTTTGGTGCAACTCGGGAACCGAAGCCGTCGAAGGCGCAATCAAGCTCGCGCGCGCTGCGACCGGCCGCGCGAAGATCGTCGCGACGCATGGTGCGTACCACGGTAAGACGCTCGGCGCGCTTTCAGCCAGCGGTCGCGACGCGTTTCGTACCCCGTTTGCGCCGCTGCTCGCCAACGTCGAGCACGTACCCTTCGGCGACGAAGAGATTCTCAAGAGCGCGCTCGACGGCGCGGCTGCGTTCATCGTCGAGCCGGTGCAGGGCGAGGGCGGCGTCAACGTTCCGCAGCCGGGATACCTGCGCGCTGCAAAGGCGGCGTGCGAGAGTGCGGAGGCGCTACTCGTCGCCGACGAAGTGCAGACGGGGCTCGGCCGCTGCGGCTTTCGCTTCGCCTGCGAGCGCGACGGCGTCGTGCCCGACGTGATGACGCTCGCGAAGGGACTCTCCGGCGGCGTGATCCCGGTAGGAGCGTTCATCGCGCGACCTGCGGTTTGGGAGCGCGCCTTCGGAAAGGCGCCGCTCCTGCACACGTCGACCTTCGGCGGCAATCCGCTCGCCTGCGCGGCGGCGCTCGCCGCGATGAACGTGCTCGAGGAGGAGCATCTCGTCGAAAACGCGCGGATTCGCGGCGAGCAGCTTCTTGCCGGGGCGCGCGCAGTCGCGGCGCAGTTTCCCGCCGTAATTCGCGAGGTGCGCGGGCTCGGGCTGCTCGTCGGCGTCGAGCTCACGAACGAGGGGTATGGCGGCGCGATCATTCCTGAGATGCTGCAGCGCGGCGTTACGGCCGCATGGACGCTGAATCAGCAGCGCGTGATTCGCTTGGAGCCGCCGCTGGTCGTCAACGAAAGCGAGATCGCGCGCGCGATCGACGCATTGCGCGCCAGCATTGCCGCAGCCTACGAAAAGCTCGGCGACCTCTAAGCGCGAATGCCGTTCGTCGAGACTGCGATCACGGTGACTGCGCCAGCGCGGGTCGTCTACGAGCTGGCGAAGCAGCAGGATCGCTTTCCGCAGTTCATGCCCGACGTCGAGAGCGTCACCATCCTCGAGCACCGCGCCGGCGGCGTCGTCTCCCGCTGGAAGACGCTCGTGGAAGAGGCGCCCATCGAATGGACCGAGGAGGACCGCTTCGACGACGACGCGCTGCGGATCGACTACAAGCTCCTGGAAGGCGATCTCGACACGTTTGAAGGAAGCTGGACTTTCACCGAGCGCGACGGCGCGACGCACGTGGTGCTCGGCGTGGAGTACGACTTCGGGGTTCCGACGCTCGCCGAGCTCATCGGACCGACGCTCGAGAAGAAGGTGCGGGAGAACAGCGAGATGATGCTGGCAGCGTTAAAACGAGAAGCGGAGCGCTTGTGATCGCATGAGCGTTCCGAAGTTTTGTTTTGTCATTCATCCGGTGAGCCTGGATGACGTGGCGCGGTACGAGCCCAGCGCAAAGGGTAAAGGCGCGCCGATCGTGCGCAAGATCCTCGAATGGATGCCGGCGTGGACGGCGGTGCACGTCACCGGCGTGCGCACGCCGGACGGGCGCGAGACCGAAGGCTGGTTCGTCGCCACTGGGTTGCTGCCCGAGCAGATGCTCGAGCTGCCGCGCGAGGACGTGTATGCGCGCATTCTGAGCGCGATCGATCTGGGCGTCGAGCTTGGCGCACAGATCGCGGGCCTGGGAGCGTTCACCGGCGTCGTCGGCGACGGCGGCGTCACGATTGCACAGCGCGCGCCGATTCCGGTGACGACGGGCAACTCGCTCACGATCGCCGCGGGCTTGCAGAGTCTCCTGCGCGGAGCGCGCGAGATGGGCGTCGAGCCGGCGGAGTCGACGGCGGTCGTCGTCGGCGCGACCGGCTCCATCGGAGGCGCCTGCGTTCGGCTGCTCGCGCCGAGCGTTGGGCGCGTGATCCTCGTCGCGCGCAATGCGACGCGCCTGCGCAAACTGCACGAGCAGATCGCGGGCGAGCTTGCCTGTCCGTCGGAGGCGACGACCGACGTCTCGGCAGCGGTGCGGCGCGCGCAGCTCGTGCTCACGGCAACTTCCTCGACGCAAGACGTGATCGAGCCGGAGGATTTGCAGACCGGCGCGATCGTCTGCGAGCTGTCGCTTCCGCACGACGTCAGCCGCCGCGTCGCGGCGCTGCGCCCCGACGTGCTCGTGACGGAAGGCGGCAACATGCTCGTTCCGGGCGAGCCGCGCTTCGAGCGCGTGCGCGAGCCGGGCAGCGAGTTCGATCTCAATCTGCCGCCGCGCACCGCGCTCGCGTGCATGAGCGAGACGATGGTGCTCGCGCTCGAGCAGCGTTTCGAGAGCTACACGCTGGGGCGTGGCATCGACCTCGCAAAGGTCATCGAGATGCAAGCGATGGCGGAGCGCTGCGGATTCACGCTGGGTGGCATGCGCGCCTTCGACGCGGCGATCACGCAGGAGAAGATTGCCGCGACGCGCGCGGCCGCGCGCGAGCGGCGCGCCCGGGTTCCCGTATGACGCAACGGTTGCAGCGCTGGCTGCGCTTCGACGCGCAGCGCGTGCCGGTCGTCGAAGAAGCGTACCGCGACTTCGTGCGCCACTCGAAGCCCGGCGTCGCTTTCTTCATCGCGCTGCTGATCGCGATCACCGCGGCGGTGGGCCTGGGCGTCGTCCTCGTCGCGCGGGGCTGGGCGCATTCGCGAACGATGGGTCCGGTCGTCATCACGTTCAGCACCGTTTTCTACGGATCGTTGTTGTTTGCCGTGGTGCGCTCGCCGTTGCCCGTGCTGCGAACGATGCTTGCCGGCGCCGTGAGCTGGCCGCGCGCGTCGCTGCTCGCACTGGGCCTCGGTCTGGCCTGCGTGGTGGTCGAGCTTGCGATCGTGAGCGTGCTCGTGTTGGCATTGCACCTGCGCAGCCATTCGGTCACCATCGATTACTTCAGCGGCGGCCTGATCGCGGGGATGCTCGTTCTCGCGCTCGGGGCGCCGGTGGTCGAAGAGTTTCTGATGCAGGGTTGGCTCCAGACGCGCGTGCAGCGCCTGGGCCCGTTTTGGGCGGGCGCCGTGACCACGATCGTTTTCGTGCTGGTCCATCTGCCGACGTCGTTTCTCGACCTCGCGCGCGGCGTCGCGCTCGGTACGGCGGCGTGGTTTCGCGCGACGACGCGCTCGATGCTCGCGTGCATCCTCGTCCATGCGACAAATAACATCGCGATCGCGGGGCTGCTGCTCGCCGCGCGCGTCTCGGGGCATCGATGAAGACCGTCGTCTCCGTCTCGCTCGGCTCCTCGAAGCGCGACCATCACGCGCGGGTGACGCTGCTCGGCGAAGAGTTCGACATCACGCGCTCCGGCGTCGATGGAAAGCTCGACGTGGCGATCGCGAAGGTTCGCGAGCTCGACGGAAAGGTCGACGCCATCGGGCTCGGCGGCATCGACGTCTACCTGTATGCGGGAACGAAGCGGTACGCACTTCGCGACGGTCTGCGCCTGCTCGACGCGGCGAAGATCACGCCCGTCGTCGACGGCAGCGGCTTGAAGAACACGCTCGAGCGCGAAGCGGTACGGTTCATGCGCGAAGAGCTCGGTATCGAGCTACGCGGCACGAAGGTGCTCATGGTCAGCGCTCTCGATCGGTTCGGCATGGCGCAAGCGCTCGTCGACGCCGGGGCCGACGTCCTCTTCGGCGATTTCATTTTTGCGTTGGATCTCGACAAGCCGGTGCGCGATCTCACGACCTTCGAGGAGATGGCTGAGAAGTATCTCCCCGACGCGTGCAAGCTTCCGTTCCAGTTCTTCTATCCCACCGGGAAGAAACAAGACCAGCCGCCTGAGCCCAAGTACCCGCAGTACTACGAAGAGGCCGAGATCATCGCCGGAGACTTCCACTTCATGCGGCGCTTCATGCCGCCGCGCCTCGACGGTAAAATCGTGCTGACGAACACCGTGACCGATGCGGACGTCGAAGACCTAAAGAAGCGCGGCGTCTCAACGCTCGTGACGACGACGCCGGACTTCGGCGGGCGTTCGTTCGGGACCAACGTCGTGGAAGCCGCGCTCGTCGCGTTGCTCGGCAAGAAGTGGGGCGAGATTCGTGCGCAAGAGTACGAGCGCGTGCTGCACGAGTTGTCCCTCAAACCGCGTGTCATTGACCTCCACTAAGCCTCGGCGGCTGCCCCGCGTCCTGGGGTTCTTCGACGTCTCGGTACTGTCGTCGGCGTCGATGGGCCCGGCGTACTCGCTCGCTGCAACGACGGGGCCGATGGTTGCGGCCGCGGGCGCCGCCGCGCCGCTCGCGCTGGGCGCGATGACCGCGATCATGCTCTGCATCGCCGTGAGCTACGCGATGCTTTCGCGCGTCGCGCCGAATGCGGGGTCGGCGTATTCGTGGGTGCGAGAGTCGTTCGGGCCGTATGCCGGCGCGTACGCGGCGTGGCTGCTCCTGCTTTCGAACTTCTTCGCCACGCTCGCGACCGCGGTGCCGGTCGGCTTCTACACGCTCGCGCTCGTCGCGCCCGCGCACGAAGCGGATCCGCGCTGGTCGGCGGTCGTCGGCGCGATCTGGATCGCCGGCAGCGCGATCTTGCTCTACGCGGGCATCAGGCCGACAGCAGCCGTTACGCTCGTCGCGCTGCTCGTCGAGATGGCGGTGCTCGCAGCGAGCGCGATCGCATCGTCGTTCCTTCCGCCGCCGCACGCCGCAGCCGCGCACGCAAGCGCCGTGCCGGTCACGTTCGCCGGCGTGCTCGCCGCGATGACGCTCGCGGTGTGGATGGTCGACGGATGGGAGCTCTCCGCTGCGACGAGCGAAGAAGTCGCCGGCGACGCAAGGGCATCCGGGCGCGGCGGCATCACGGGCCTGCTCGTTACCGCCGCCGTCCTCGGCTTGTGCATGGTGGCGTATCTGCACGCGGGCGGCGTTGCCGGTCTCGCCGCACATCAAACCGACGCGCTCGCGTACGTCGGCGATCGTCTCGGCGGCGAAGCGTGGCGCGTCGCAATCGTCGTGACGGTGCTGACCTCGTCGCTCTCGGCGCTGTGGACGACGATTCTCTACCTATCGCGCTCGGTGTACGCGATGGGGCGCGACGGAGTGCTCGCGCGCGCCTTCGGCGGCTTGGACGACCGCAACGAGCCTCGCTGGGCGCTCGTGGCGGTCGCCGCGGTGGCGACGCTCTTCGAGCTCCTTACCGGCTTTTCGTCGTCGGCAGCGGACCAGCTGACGCTCGTGCTCGACGGCAGCGCGCTCTTTCTCGGACTTCTCTTCGGGGTGAGCGCGCTCGCTTGCGTGCGCCGTTTCCTCAGGGTTCGCGGAGCGCTCCTCGCCGGCGTCGTCGTTCCACTGGCCGGCGCGAGCCTGCTCTTGGCGGTCCTCGGCTTGTCGGTGGTGACCGAGAGCGCGCAGCTGCGCTCGTACGCGCTCGTGGGGGTGCTGTCAGGCCTAATTTTCGCCCTCTGGCGGGGCCGTCCGGCGGCCGAGGCAGGGTAAGAAATGGGCCTCCAGAACAAACGGCGCCAGCGCCCGGGCGGGCGCGTCGACTTTTGGGGCTTTCGCATGGTGCGAGGCCCCACCCTGAGGTGTTGCACTTGAACGACAAAGAGATCATCTTGACCGCCGAGGGCCTCACGAAGCTCCAGCTGGAGCTCGACGAGTTGAAGAGCGTGCATCGCCGCGAGGTCAACGACCGCATTCGTCAGGCCAAAGAGTACGGCGACCTGAGCGAAAACGCGGAGTACGAAGATGCAAAACAGGAGCAAGCCTTCATCGAAGGCCGCATCTTGCGCATCGAATCGATGATTCGCAACGCGCGCCTGATCGAAGAGACGGAGTACGCCGCCGGGGAAGTGCATCTCGGCGCGGTGGTCAAGGTCAAGGACGTCAAGAGCGACGATACGTACGAGTTCACGATCGTCGGTTCGGCGGAAGCCGATCCGCCCAAGCAGCGCATCTCCAACGAATCGCCGCTCGGCGGCGCGCTCATGGGGCACAAGAAGGGCGAGACGATCGACGTCACCACGCCGCGCGGAATCGTCAAGTACCGCATCGAGCAGATCAAGACCAACGGGGCGAAAAAGATAAAGAAGGCGTCCTGAGCGTGGCGCCCACGTCGAAGAGCTCGGGGTGAGGTTCGTCCAATCTCGGAACCGCTCGTCGCTCGTCGTCCGTGACTCGCTCCTGCTCGTCGGCCTCGTCGCTCCCGACGTCCTGTCTCCGCTCCTCGGTCCGACGTTCCTCAATCGGACGAACCTCAACCCGCGCTCGGACGTTCTTCCACGCTTCGAGGATGCGTTCTCGAAAGGGGAAGTAGCTTGGACTCTGGTGGCGTAGGCAAGACCGAGGCTGCGCTCGTCGCTGCGAGGCGAGAGCACCTCGAGCGGTTGCGCGCGCGCAGCGGCGACCCGTTCGCACAAACGCGCTATCCCGTCGATGCAACCGCTGCCGAGCTGACGGCGCGCTACGGGTTTTTGGAGAACGGGCAAGACGCCGCAGCGGAGGGCTGGAGCCTCGCGGGACGTCTGCTCGGAAAGCGCACGATGGGCAAGAGCATCTTCGCGGATCTTCAAGATTCCGCTGGCCGGGTGCAGCTCTATATAAAGAAGGACGACGTCGGCGAGCAGGGCTTCGCCGATTGGGATGATCTCGAACGAGGCGACCTCGTCGGCGTGCGCGGGTACATGTTTCGCTCGAAGATGGGCGAGCTGACCCTGCGCGTGACGTCCGCGACCGTGCTGGGAAAATCGCTGCAGCCCCTTCCCGACAAATGGCATGGCTTGCAGGACGTCGAGAAACGCTATCGCCAGCGCTACGTCGACCTCATCGTCAATCCGGAGGTTCGGGAATCGTTTCTGCAGCGCAGCCGCATCCTTTCGGAGATGCGCCGCTTCATCGACGCGCAGGACTTCTTCGAAGTCGAGACGCCGACGCTCTTGCACGTCGCCGGCGGTGCGGCGGCGAGGCCCTTCCTGACGCACGTCAACGCGCTCGACCAAACGATGCAGCTGCGCATCGCAACAGAGCTGAACTTGAAGCGCCTGATCGTCGGCGGCATCGATCGCGTCTACGAGATCGGGCGCATCTTTCGCAACGAAGGCATCGACACGACGCACAACCCGGAGTTCACGATGCTCGAGCTGTATGCCGCGTACTGGAACGTGCACGACATGCTGGAGTTCAACGAAGCGCTCCTCGCGCGGCTCGTCGAGGTCGTCTCCGGCGGTGCGAGCGAGCTGAAGTTGGGCGACCGCACGCTGTCGTTCGCGCGACCTTTCGCGCGCATCGGCTATTTCGACGCGCTCGCGCAGTACAGCGACGGGAAGCTGACGCAGGAGCGCCTGCTCGACGCAAAGGGCGCGGCAGCCGCGCTCGAGGAACTGGGCCTGCCGCCGTCTCCGGCGCACGGCCACGCGCTCGACAAGATCTTCGACCGGGTTGTGCAAGACAACTTGGTGCAGCCCACCTTCGTGATGGACTATCCGGCGGTGATCTCGCCGCTCGCCAAGCGCAAAGCAGGCGATCGCGAGCTCGTCGATCGCTACGAGCTGTTCTGCGCGGGCATGGAGATCAGCAATGCCTTCACGGAGCTGAACGATCCCGACGATCAGCGAGCCCGCTTCGAGGCGCAGGCCGCACAGCGTGCTGCGGGCGACCAAGAGATTCCCGAGCCCGATTGGGACTTCGTGCGGGCGCTCGAGTACGGCATGCCGCCGACCGCCGGCATCGGCATCGGCGTCGACCGGCTCGTGATGTTGCTCACGAACAACGTCTCGGTGCGCGACGTCATTCTCTTCCCGCTGCAACGCCAGCACGGGTGAGCGTGTTCCCGGCAGTATGGATCTAACAAAAGAATACCCCCGCAGCGTGCACGAGGAGATGCTGGGCCTCGTCCAGCTTCCGCGCACGATTGACAAAGCCAAAGCCGTCGTACACGGGAACGTCGGCGAATACAATTACGATTGCCCGATGGACCAAGGACTCTTCGAGTTCCTCGGCGTCACGGGTGAGGAGTTGCTCGACGTCGTGCGCACCGCAAAGGGCGATCGCGAAATCGAAGAGCGGCTCGCGCCAATCGTGCGCAAGAAATCGCCCGCCGAGATCGAGCGTTGGAATCGCGACTGGCTGAGCCATCGCCCCGAGGGACGCTCCTTGGAAGGATTCCTCACGGTGCGCAATCGCGTCGCACCCGACCGCGAGGACGTCATGACCTGGCCGGATCTTCTCGACCTCGACGAAAAGCGCGAGGTTCCCGTTCGCGTGGGCGTCTGACCGCGCTGCGCTGCACCGTCGAATACGACGGTACGGAGTTCCACGGTTTTCAGCGACAGGCGTCGGTTCGCACCGTCGCCGGCGTTCTGGAGGATGCGCTCGCCAAGATCTTTGGCGAGCGCATCGCCGTAACGGGGGCTGGGCGCACCGACGCCGGCGTGCATGCAACGGGGCAAGTGGTCTCGTTTCGCACTCCGGGTGCGTTTCCGGCCGAGCGGCTCGCCGTCGCGCTCAACGCCGTGCTCGACGACGACCTTGCGGTGCGCGACGTTGCCGAAGCCGGCGACGATTTTTCGGCGCGCCGCTGCGCGTTAGAGCGCACGTACGTCTACGCGATTCTGAATCGCGCCGCGCCCTCGCCCTTGCTGGCCCGCTACGCGTGGCATGTCCGGCGCGCGCTAGACCTCGACGCGATGATTGCGGCTGCGGCGCATCTAGCCGGCGAGCACGATTTCCGCTCGTTCTGCGCGCTGCCGGAGAACGGCCGCACGGTACGCAGGCTCTCCGAGTGCGCGCTCGATCGCCGTGGCGAGCTCGTGCGGCTGCAGGTGAGCGCAGATGGGTTTCTTCATCATATGGTGCGCGCGATGGTCGGCACGCTCGTCGAGTGCGGCGATGGGCGCCGCGACCCGGCGAGCCTGCTCGCCGTACTGGCGGCCCGAGAGCGCAGAGCTGCGGGCATCACCGCCCCCGCCCGCGGTCTCTACCTCGCCGGCGTTCGCTATGCGGGGTACGACTCGTACGGCGAGCCGTGGGTCGGGGAGGTGCCGCCCGCTCGCCCGCCGGAACTGCGCTAACGTTGGCGTTCCATAACGCGCGCGCGTCTGCGTTTCTCATTGGGTTGCTCGCGTCGGCCTGCCTCGTCGCGGCATGTTCGCCGCACGACGCGTCGGTGGAGCGCGGCGTCGCGACCCACGATCCGCTGGTCACGGTCTTCCGCGCCGACCGCGAGACCGCGTGGCGGAGTTTTCGCCTCGGCGGCGGGCTCAACGTCGTCGTCGTGAGCGACGATCTACCGCGTACGTTCGCGTGGCGTTTCCAAAGCGGCGGGATCTCGTCGTCGCCGACGGTGATGGGAACGACGATTCTCGTCTCGGCCAACGACCATCACCTCTATGCGATCGACGGCGTGACGGGATCGCTGCGCTGGCGCTACCGTGCGGAGAACGAGGTCATGTCGCAGCCCGCGTATGCAAACGGGCTCGTCTACGTCGGCACCGGGAACAACGGCGACATGGTCTACGATCCGCCGCACTTCGTCGTGATTGGCGAAGGCATGAACAAGTTGGAGGCAATCGACGCGGCGACCGGCATCGAAGCGTGGTGGAGCGGACTCGACGGGACGGGCATGCCTTCCCAGGCAATCATCGGCGGCACGATCGTCGCCGCCGACGGTGCAGGAACCGTGCTCGCCGTCGACGCGCACACCGGCGCGTATCGCTGGCATCGCCGTCTGCCGAGCGCCTTCGCGATGTCGAGCGTCGTCGACGGAGAAGACGGGCGGATCTATCTGTCGGGACGTCTCGAGAATGCCGTCTACGCGCTGCGCGCGCGCGACGGCGCACCGGCGTGGAAGCATCGCTTCAGCGACCTCGACGGTGCGATCGGTGCCGATCCGCTCGCGCTCACCCCGGTTGCGCTCGTCGGAATGTACTTGGAGCCGGTTGCGCCCGGCCCGCGCGGCCTCATCGTCACCGAGGGCGCGCGCGCGCGCGAGCACGTCTACGCGCTGGACAGACGCACGGGCAGAATGCTGTGGGACACGAGGCTCGCGTCGGTCGTCGGCCGCGTGCCGAGGTACAACGAGGCCGCCATTCCCGCGATCTACGGCGGGCGCATCTACATAGGAAGCGCGGTGGCGCCGATCGTCACGGCACTCGACGCGAACGGCCGCGTGCTGTGGCAAACGCGCGTCGACGGTCCCGTCAAGGGCGGGATCTGCGCGCGCGACGGCATCCTCTATCTGGGCGATTTGGGCGGCCATCTGTGGGCGCTCGACGCGCGCACCGGACGCGTGGTGGGTTCGACGGCGACGGACATGCAGTTCAATACCGGTTCGCCGATCGTCGTGAACGATTCGCTCGTCATCGGCGGCCGCAGCGACGTCGTGGCGCTGCCCCTCTCCGCGATCCGCGATTCGCGCCAGGTCGCGGGGATAACCCGGCTGACGCTCTGGGAGCGCATCGGACGCTCCCTCGGCCGGATCGTGCCGCAGCGCGACCCGCACCTCGAGAAATCCTACGCTCGGCACTGAATCGGGAAGGAGACGCCTGCCGGCTACGGGCGCGCCCTTGACCCCCGGGGTCTTTCCCGATAGAATCCCTTGGTCGTGCGAACCTACCAGCAGACGACGGCAGAGACGCGCCACGATTGGTATATCGTGGACGCGGCGGGGCAGCGCCTCGGGACCCTCGCCGTCCATATCGCCCGCGCCCTCTCGGGCAGGCACAAACCGACGTGGACGCCGCACATCGATGACGGCGATCACGTCGTCGTGGTCAATGCTGCGCAGGTGGAGCTCGGCGGTAGGAAATGGGACGACAAAGTCTATCGCCGGCACAGCGGCTACCCGGGCGGTCTGCACACGCGCACCGCGCGCGAGATTCACGCCAAGCACCCGCAGCGCCTGATCGAGATGGCCGTCCGCGGCATGCTGGCGACGAATAAACTACGCGGGGAGCAGCTGCGGCGTCTGCGCGTCTACGCCGGTACCGAACATCCGCACGAGGCGCAACAGCCTCGCCCGCTCGCTGAGGTCCCCACGCATTGAATCCAGCTGACGTCTCGCAAGGGACCGGTCGCCGCAAGCGCGCAGTCGCGCGCGTGAAGATCACGCTTGGCCAAGGCGTGATCACGATCAACAAGCGTTCGATCGACGACTATTTCCCGCGCCCGCAGCTGCAGCAGATCGTGCGCCAGCCGCTCGAAGCTACGCAGAGCGTGGCGCGCTTCGACATCGACGTCAAGACCCAAGGCGGCGGCATGACCGGTCAAGCCGGTGCCGTGCGGCACGGCATCGCACGCGCACTGCTCGAGATGGACGAGACGTTGAAGGAGACGCTGCGCAGCAACGGCTTCCTCACGCGCGACTCGCGCGAGAAAGAGTCGAAGAAGTACGGCCGCAAACGGGCACGCAAGCGCTTCCAGTATAGCAAGCGCTAGCTCAAGCTCTCGCAGCCTTTACGTCTCCTTGAGCCTGCGCGCCGCGGCGATCGTTGCGGCGAGCATGGCGCTCTTCATCCATCCGAGCGCCGCGTGGATCGAGCGCGTCTACACGAACGGTGCGTACGCCCGCTGGGAGCCCGTCGCGCACGCAATCACACGTCTCTTCCCGTGGTCTCTTGGCGATCTCGCCGCGCTCGCCGGCGCCGCACTCATCGTATGGCGCATCGTGGTGCGCGCGCGAGAAGGCAGGAGCGGGCGAGCGTGGTTTGCCGCCGGATTCGCCGCACTCGACGTGCTCGCGATCGCGGCGCTCTACGCGATTTGGTTCGAGGCGAGCTGGGGCTGGAACTACGATCGCGCACCGGTTGAGACGCGCGTGCTCTACGAGCCTTCTCGCATTACTCCGCGGGCGCTCGAGGCGCTGCGAGCTCGCGCAATCGCCGAGATGAACGCGCTCGCTCCCGCCGCGCACGCGCGCGCGGGCGAACGGCTCGAGCTCGTTGCACTGCGCGCTGCGTGGCTTGGCGTCGTACGGCGCAGCGGCGACACGTGGGCGCCGCAGGTCGGGCAACCGAAGGCGACGCTCGCCGATCCGTTCATGAACGCGACGGGAACGAGCGGCTTCATCAATCCCCTGACGCTCACCGTGCAGCTCGCATCCGACCTTCTCTGGTTCGAGCGCCCATTCGATCTCGCGCACGAGTGGAGCCACGTCGCGGGCTTTGCGCGTGAGGACGAAGCGAACTACCTCGCAACGCTCACCTGTCTGCGCTCGCCCGATCCAGCGGTTCGCTACTCCGGCTGGATGCAGCTCTTCTTCGCGCTCCCTCCGCTGCGCCAGTACCGGCACAGCACGTTTGCCCCGCTCGTCTGGAGCGATTTCGCGGCGATTCGCGCGCGCGACGCGCGCCGCATCAACCTCTCGCTCGCGCGTCTTTCCTGGCACGCGTACAACGCCTATCTCAAGAGCAATCGCATCGTCTCCGGCGTCGCGAGCTACGACGAGGTCACGCGCTTGATGCTAGCGATTCCGCTCGACCGCAGCGGCTTGCCGGTAACAGCGCGGACATAGCCCGGCCCCGCGGCGGTCACACGGCCGCCGTACGATCCGGAGCATGTTCGACGTAGCACACTCCCTGCGTAGCGGCTTCGCCGAGGCTGACCGGCAGTTGCGCGACGCGCAACGCGCCGTCGCGCGGGCCGACGCCGGAGACGACCGGCGCGGTGCCGACGCGGCAATGGCCGCCGTCGCGCGCAGCGTGATCTTTACCGAGGCGCTGCTCGGTGCGACGCGTGCGCGGCTGCAAGAGATCCAGACGGCGGCGAAAGGATGAGCGTCGACCTTCTCGCCACGGCCGCGAGCGCAATGGACGCCCAGCGCGCCGCGATGGACGTCGCCGCGCGCAACGTCGCCGCAGCCGAAGCGGCCGGGCCCGATGCGGCGTATCCGCGCGCGGTGCCGCAGTTCCGCATCGTGGAGAGCCCGCGCGGGAGCATGGTCGAGTTCGCGGGCACGCGCAGCGAGCGCGGCACGAACGTCGACATCCTTACGGAGATGATTGCCGTGATGAACGCATCGCGCTCGTACGAGAGCGACGCAGCGATCTTCACCGCGGGCAAACGGCTCGCCGAGCGTACGATCGAGCTCGGACGCGTATGACGGTACGCCTCCTGCAACCCGACGCTCCTCGGCCCGACTCCGCGGCCCGCGGTGAGAACGGCGACGCTGCGGCCTTCTCCCAAGCCGTCGACGCGCTCGGCGCGATCTTCGGGGACGCCACGCGTGCGGAGGACGCATACGCGAGCGGGCGCGGGGATCTGCGCGGCGCGGTCTACGCTCGAGCGCGTGCCGATGTTGCGCTCGCGGTTGCCGTCGCGGCGGCGCAGCGCACGGCGCAGGCGGTGCAGAGCGTCCTGAACATGCAGATTTGAGATGCCCTGGTCGTTCGCGCTCGCACGCTGGAGCTCGCTCGAAGGGCGCTCCCGCGCGATCGTTGCGGCGGTTCTGCTCGCGTTGCCGCTAATCGGCATCGCTGCCGCACTCCTCGAGCATCCGTCACAGAGCGCGCTCTTCGCGACGCCGCTCCATCCCGAGCAGCTCGAAGAGGTCGAGGAGCGGCTCGCGGGTTGGAACGTTCCCTTCACGCCGACGCAGGAGAACGTGCTCGTCGACGCGCGCCGCAGAAGCACCCTCCTGCTCCGCCTCTCGCTTGCCGGCGTTCCGCACGCGCACTTGACGGGGGAGAACGAAGCGCTCGCGAGCGTCGGCGCGCTCACGCCGCAGAGCGTCATCGACGCGCAGGCACTCGACGGGCGTGCGGACGACATCGCCGCGTCGCTGCGCGACGTCGCCGGCGTGCAGGACGCGCGCGTCATCATCGCGCCGGCGAAGAGCGCCGAGTTCGCAGACGAGAGCGCGAGCGCCGCGACGGCGAGCGTGCGTCTGCGCCTCGACCCCGGCGTGCGGCTCTCCGGCCAGACCGTCTCCGGCATTCGCGACTTCGTCGCTGCCGCCGTCCCCGGCCTCGTCGCACCGCGCGTAACGATTCTCGACGACCGCGGCCTCGCGCTCGGCACCGCGGGCAGCGGCGACGAGGACGCGACCGGCGTGCAAGTCGCGCTCCAATCGGCGCTCGACGCGGCATTCGGTGCCGGCACGACGATCGTGCGGGTGCGCACCGGCCCCGCAAGCACGTCGACCGCCGTGTTCGTCGACACCGCCCATACCGGCGATCTGCTCGCCATTCGCGACCTGGCCGCAGCGACCGTCGGCTACGACGCGCAGCGCGGCGACGCGCTCGCGGTGCAGGCGGTCGACTTTGCGCGGCTGCCGAGCGCGCGCAAAGATGCGTGGTGGCTGCTTTACGGTAGCATCGTGCCGCTGCTTCCGACCCTCGCGTGCGTGGCGGGCGCGCTCCTCGCCGTGCGCGCTGCAGCACCGCCGATCGTTGCGGCAGCCCAGCATCTCGCGCAACGCCTGCGGATCGACGAAGCGAAGAAGGCCGCGCCCGAGATGCCGCCCGCCCGCGTTCGCTCAATGCTCGAGGCCGAGCCTCCGCATGCGGCTGCGGCCGTCATCAGCGCGCTTCCCGCCGCGACCGCAGCAGCCGTGCTCGAGCTCTATCCGCCGCACGAGCGGGAAGCGATCGTCAAGCGCATGCACCGCCCGCCGCCGCCGCTCGCTCCCGATCCAAGCGAGTTCCTGCGCGATGGATGAGTTCGTGCCGTTGGATGCGTATCTGCAAGCGTCCGAACGTGCGCAGGAACTCGCTGCCGCGCCGGAGCCGGCGCAACCGCAGGTCGCACGCCAAGCGCTGCAGGAGGCGCGGCGCTTTCGCGCGGCACTGGCCGACGCGTTCGACGCGGCGCGCGAGCAGCTCGTGCGCGATCTCGCAAGCGACGTGCTCGCGCGGGAGCTCGCCTGCACGCCTGCGGACGTGAAGCGCATCGCACAGCGCGCGCTCGCGCGATATGCCGGCGACGAGCCGCTCCACGTCTGCGTGCATCCCGGCGAGGTCGCGCTGCTCGCCGGGTTCGATCTGCCCGTCGTCGCGGACGCGCGGCTGCGGCGCGGCGACGTGACGCTCGTGCTGCGTCACGGAACGATCGACGCGTCGCTCGGGGTGCGTCTCGCGCACGTGCTGCAAACGGCGTGATTGCCCGCGGACGCGTCGAACGCGTCGACGCAGCGCTGCTCGTCGCTCGCGTCGTCGGCGCAGCCGTCGGGGACGGCGTGCGCGTCGCCGGCGAGGGTGCGACCGGAGAGGTCCGCCGGATCGACGGATCGCTCGCGTACGTTGCGATGCACGGCGGCCTCGACGGCATGGCCGCGGGCAGCGAGGTGTGGATCGATCCGTCGGTATCGACGATGGCGCTTGGCACCTGCGCGCTCGGGCGCGCGATCGACGCGCGAGGCTTGCCCCTCGACGGAGGCGCGCGCGTGCGCGGCCGTACGGTCTGGCTTGGCGTCGCCGCTCCCGCGCGGCGAGTTCCCGTGGTCGCTGCGCTGTGGACGGGGATACGCGCGATCGACGGGCTTCTCTGCCTCGGCGTCGGCGCGCGCATCGGCATCTTCGGTCCGCCAGGAGCCGGAAAGAGCACGCTGCTCGACGCACTCGCGCGAGCGCGCGCCGACGCCGTCGTGGTCGCACTCGTCGGCGAGCGCGGCCGCGAAGCGCAGCGTTGGGTCGAGTGCTGCGACCCGCGTACGACCGTCGTCTGCGCGACGTCGGACCGGCCGGCGGCGGAGCGCGTGCGCGCCGTGCACGTCGCGTTGGCGCATGCGGCGGCGCTGCGCGAGCGCGGTCTCGACGTGCTCGTTCTGCTCGACAGCCTCGCGCGAACGGCCGGGGCACTGCGCGAGCTCGGCGTCGCCGCCGGCGAGAGCGTCGGGCGCGGCGGGTATCCGCCAAGCGTCTTCGCGCAGCTCGCGCGTCTGGTCGAAGTCTGCGGCGCGACGGCGACCGGCTCGATCACGCTCGTCGCCACCGTTCTCGACGACGGCGAGGAGCGCGATCCGGTGAGCGATGCCGCGCGCTCGCTCCTCGACGGACACGTGCAGCTCAGCGCGAAGCTCGCGCGCGCCGGACGCTTCCCGGCGATCGACGTGCCCGCGAGCGCAAGCCGAACGATGGCGTCGGTCGTCGACGCGCGGCACGCCTGCGCGGCCGGCATCGTGCGCGAAGCCGCCGCCGCGCTCGAGCGCACCGAGGACGCGCGCTCGCTCGGCATCGCGGTGGAAGGCGAACTGCTTCAGGCCGCGCTGCGGTGCGAGCGCGAGCTCGATGCGTTTCTCCGCCAAGACGCCGAGCCGTACGCGCCGGAGCAGACGCGCGCGGCGCTTTTCGCGCTAGCAGCGCTGCTGCAGGGAAACGCGGCGGCAACAGAGCGGTGACGCGAGGGCCATCTCCTTGCCGCATGATGGGTGCATGACGACGCTCACGCAACCGCTCGAGTTCTCCGTTCTCTGCGCTCCGCTCGCTGCGATCGACCGGCGCGCGCTCTCGCAAGCATGGTTCTCGGCGCTCGGCCTCTCACAGGGACGCAGCGTTTCAAAGGGTTCCCGGCGGCGTTGCGCGAGCGGGACGCCCCTCCGCCTCGCTGCGTCATCTTTACGCTCGGCTCCGGGGTGCCCACACGCGCGCAACGTCACGACGGCTGCTCCCTCTCGAGAACGCGTCTTGGAAGAGCCCGGACTTGGAAAGAGTGAAACGCTTCTAGAACGCCGGCGACCTTCGCAGCTCGCGCGGCGTATCGAGCGGCGCTTCGCCGTGCGCCGCGTGCCGCGCCGCGCGAGCATCGTGCTTGCCGGCGAACGCGCGCGCGTGCACCTCACGCTCCAGGTCGACGGATCGCGCGCGCGGATCGTCGCGATCTGTCCGCGCGCCGTCGAACGTCACGTCGCACGAGCGCTCGCAGAGGCGCGCTACGCGCTCGCCCGGCGCGGTATCGCACTCGAGGCTCGTACGAAGGCCGGTGCGCCGTGCACGTGAGCCCTGTCGTGAGCGCTGCGATCGATCGCGTCGAACAGCGCGCAGCCGACGTCCGCCATGCGTTCACGCCGGGCGCGCCGCCGATCTTCGACGACGCCGGGCGGGACGAGACGAGCTTTCCGACGATCGATCCGCTCTCGGTCGCCGCGCCTGACGGCGCGTACTTCATCGAGCGCGGCGAAGCCGGTGAAGCGCGCTACACCCGGGGCGGCTCCTTCGTCCTGCGCGACGGCAGGCTCTGTGCGCCCGACGGCAGGCCCGTTCTGGGCGCTACCCGCCGCGGCGTTCTCGAGCCGATCGCGATCGATCCGGTCGATCTCTCGCTAGGGCGCGCGCGCGCAGTGCACCTGGACGCGAACGGTGCCCTAATGTACGAGCGGCGCGTCATCGATCCGCGCACGGGTTCCGTTCAGGCACAGTCCGTCGTCGCCGGACGTCTCGCGCTCGCGCGCTTTGCCGCCGGGACGCGGCTGCAGCCCGACGGTGACGGCGCGACGGCTCCTCCCGGCATCACGCCGCACGTCGGCGTCCCCGGCGACGGCTCGTTCGCGCCGGTGGCGCCGATGCGGCGCGAGAGCAGCGGCGTCGACGTCGACAGCAGCGTCGATCGCTTGCGCATCGCCTATCGCCAGCTCGACGCGATGCAGGCAGCCTTTCGCGCGCAGTACGGCGCCGAAAAGTCGGCGATCGATCTCGTCAAGTGAAGTATCTCGCCTTTGCCGGAGCGCAGCGCGTTTGCGCCGCGCGCTTCGAGGAGCGCTCGATCGTGTCCGTGAGCGCCGCGTGCGTCGTCGCCAACGCGATGCGCGAGCGTATCGGCGCGCTCTGCGGCAGCGAGGTCGACCTTCGCCTGTGGCCACCGGCGATTCCGCGCGCTGACGCGTGGAACGCGATTCTTCGCGACGCGCACGTGTACGTCGCGCGCGGTACCCTTGCCGACGCGGCGATCGTGCTGCGCGCTGCGGAGGCGCGCGCACTCGCGGCGTTACTCTTCGGGGAGATGCCGCGCGACGCGCCGCAGGGCGCACTCTCGCGCATAGAAGCGGAGATCACGCGCCGTGCGATCGCTGCGATCGTTCCGACGCTGGCTCCCGTCTGCGGCGAAACGCAGCTCGACGAGTCTTCGCAGGCGATCGATGCAGCGACGTACTTCGAGCTGCATCTCGTCGCACCGGCGCCGCTGTGCATCGGCATCGCGCTCTCGCGCGAGCCGCTGCCGACCACGACGAAGCGCATCGACGCCGCGCTCGTGCGCAAGGCACGCATCGACGCCCGCGCGGAGCTTCGGCTTGCAGCGATTGCCGCAGAGGCCGTCGCCGCGCTGCGCCCCGGCGACGTGCTCGTCGCGCGCTCGGCGCAGTGCGTCCTGCGCGCCAACGGAGCGGTCTGCGCGCGCGGTACGTGCGGCGTGCGGTTGCGCCGGTACGCCTTTCGCGTCCACCGGCGCGCGTGATGCAGGGCGAAGAGCGCACCGAGCTCGACGCGTTGCGGGCGGTTCCTCTCGATCTCGTGGCCGTGCTCGGAGGCCGCAGAATGAAGCTCGCGGAGCTGCTCGAGCTGGGCGAGGGAGCCGTCGTCGAGCTCGACCGCGCGGCGGACGCGCCGGTCGACGTTCTCGTCGGCGGCGCCGTGATCGCGCGTGGCGAGATCGTTGCGGTCGACGGACGGTTCGGCGTGCGCATCACCGAGGTCGTCTGCGCGTGAGCGACTGGCTCGCGCTCGCGTCGCGCACGCACGCGGGAACGCCCGTCGACGTTCTCGTGATGTTGACGTTGCTCGGGCTCGCGCCGTTTTTGCTCGTCATGTGCACGTCGTTCGTGCGCATTGCGGTCGTGCTCTCGCTCGTACGTTCGGCGATCGGTGCCTCCGCGGTGCCGCCGAACGCGGCACTTACGGGGCTCGCGCTCGTCCTCACCCTGGTCGTGATGGCGCCGACGCTGCGCGCGATCCAGAGCGCCGCCGTCGCGCCGTACGCGCGCGGGCGCATCACGCAGTCGCAAGCGCTGCTGCGCGCCGTGCAGCCGCTGCGCGCATTCATGCTGCGCCAAGCGCACGTTGCGGACATCGCGCTCTTCGAGCGCATCGCCGGCCGTACTGGCCAGCCACCTGAGCGCGCGCCCATCACCGTGCTCCTCGCGGCATTCGCCGTCGGCGAGCTGCGAAGCGGCTTTGCAATCGGCTTCGCGCTCTATCTGCCCTTCGTCGCGATCGATCTTGCCGTGGCCTCGATCCTCATGGGCCTGGGCATGGTCATGCTGAGCCCGCCCGTCGTCTCGCTGCCGGTCAAGTTGCTGCTCTTCGTCATGGTCGATGGCTGGGCGCTCGTCTGCGGAGGCGTCGCGACGAGTTTTCGGTAAGACCTGCGGCGTGAGGATATCGCAGGCGCTCGCGACGATGCGGCCGTTCTTCTCGTTCGAGTTCTTTCCGCCGAAAGACGACGACGGCGTGGAGCGGCTCTTTGCGTCCATCGAGACGCTGCGGCCTCTGCACCCCGCGTTCGTCTCGATCACGTACGGCGCCGGCGGATCGTCGCGCGCGCGCACGATCGAACTCGCGAAGCGCATCCAGCGCGAGCTCGACCTGACCGTCCTCGCGCACGTGACGTGCGTCGGCTCGACGCGCGCGGAGCTGCGTTCGGTCTTCGACGACCTCGCGCGCGCGGGCATCGAAAACGTGCTCGCGCTGCGCGGCGATCCGCCGCGAGGCGAAGCGGCATTCTCGCCGCCGCCGGGCGGGTTCGCGCATGCGACCGAGCTGATCGCGATGCTGCATCGGAACTACGATTTCTGCGTCGGCGCCGCGTGCTATCCGGAGACGCACGTCGAAGCCGAGACCGCGCAGCGCGACCTCGATCGCCTTCGTGAGAAGGTGCAGGCCGGTGCGGAGTTCCTGATCTCGCAGCTGTTCTTCGACAACGACGCATTCTATGCGTTCGTCGAGAGCGCGCGCGCGGCAGGCATCGCGGTACCGATCGTTCCGGGCCTGATGCCGGTCACGAACTACGAGCAGATCACGCGCTTCGTCGCGATGTGCGGTGCGACGATTCCGCCGAAGCTCAGGGCTGCGATGGAGCTGCGCCGCGGCGACGAGCGCGCCGTCGAGGATCTCGGCGTCGCGTACGCGTCGATGCAGGCGCTCGAGTTACTGCGGCGCGGCGCACCGGGCATTCATTTCTACACCCTCAACCGCTCGCCGGCAACGCGAGCGATCGTCTCCGGCATGCTCGCCGCGAGCGCCTGGCGCCCGGACTTTTCTCCGCACACCATTCCATAATATCGCGGCAATCGCCGCCCGATAGCATCGGCGTGTGGATGCTTTCGACGCGCTGTTGCGCGAGATGCTCGTCGTGACGGCGATTCTCGCTCTGCCGGCGGTCGCGATCGCGGCCGGCGTGGGCGCGGCGATCGCGATCGCGCAAGCCGCGACGCAGATCCAGGAGCAGACGATCTCGTTGCTGCCCAAACTGATCGCCGTGGGCATCGCGGTTGCGCTCTTCGGCGGCTTCGGCTTGCGGTTGTGCGCGCGGCTCTTCAGCGACGCGCTGGCCGCGCTCCCGGCGATCGTGCGCGGATGACCGCGGCCGCGCCGCTCGTCTTTGCGCGCTGCGCCGGCTTCGCGTTCCGGGCACCGGGAATCTCGTATCCGGGCGTTCCGCCCGCGGCGCGCGTGGCACTGGCCCTCTTCCTCACGATCGCACTCCTACCGGCAGTCCACGCGGCGAGCGCGGACGGCGCCGCGCTTGCCGCAGGCGTCGCGCTCGAGTTCGTCATCGGGAGCGCGATCGGCACGGGCGCGAGCGTGCTCTACGACGCGGCCTACGCCGCCGGACGTGCCATCGACGATTACGTCGGCGTCAAGGCGATCGCGCCGAGCATTCAGCTCGTTGCGCCGAGCGGGTTCGGACGCATCTGGTCGCTCGCGTTCACGGCTGCGTTCTTTCTCTTGGGTGCGTACCGGCCCGTGATTGCGGCGTTCGCTGGAAGCTTCGTGCGGCTGCCGCCTGGAGCGCTGCCCGATCAGCACGCCTGGACGGCGTATGCGTCCGCCGTCGCAACGCTGCTCCCGCGTGCGGCGCTCGCGATCGCGGCGCCGGCGATTGCCGCGGGCTTCATGGCGCAGTTTGCGCTCGGCGCGCTCTCCCGAACGATTCCGCGTTTCGGTAGCCTGACGCTCTCGTTTCCGCTCGTCTTCGGCGTTGCGCTCGTCGCGTGCGTACTCGGTCTCCCGGCGATTGCCGCGCGTCTCGCGCCGATCTTTCCCTCGCCGTGAGCGACGAAAAACCGCTCGATCCAACGCCCGCGCGGATTGCGAAAGCGCGCCGCGAGGGCAACGTGGCGCGCTCGCCGGAGCTCGTCGCCGCGGCGGCGTTCGGCGCGGGCGGCATAGCTGCGTGCGCCGTCGCGGCGCCGATCGGAGCGCTCGCACAACGCGCGCTCTTCGCTGCGGCTCGCGGCAAGCCGGCCCTCCACGAAGAGGCCGCCGCACTCGCGCTGGCCATGGTGCCGGCGACGGCAGCAGCCGCCTTTGCCGCACTCGCCGGGGCGTTGCAGGGCGGCGGACTGCGCGTTACGGGAATCGCGCTCAAGCCCGAGCGTCTGGACCCGTTCGAGGGCGTGCGCCGTATCGCGTCGCGCGAGACGCCGGCCCACGCGCTGCGGGCGATGGTCGCCTTTGCGGCGGCGATCGCCGCGATCGCTCCCGCCGTCGCGCATGCGATCGTCGCTTCGGCGAGCGCGGGCGGCATGCTCGGCGTCGCCGCGGCGGCTGCGGGCGGCGTTCGTCGCACGCTGTTTGCCGCGTGCGCCGTCGGCCTGCTCTTCGCCGGGGCCGAGTATGCGCTCGTGCGCGCAGCGTGGTTGCGCAAACTGCGCATGAGCCTCGACGAGCTCAAGCGCGAGGTCAAGGAACAGGACGGAGACCCGCACGCGCGCGGCCGGCGCCGCTCGCACCACAAGACGCTGCTGCGCGGAGCGATCGCCGAGGTGCGCAGCGCCGCGTTCGTCGTTGCGAACCCCACGCACGTCGCGGTCGCGCTCGCCTACGCTCCGCCGGGAATTCCCGTTCCCGTCGTGCTCGTGCGCGCGCGGGAAGCGGCGGCGCTGCGCGTGCGCGAAGCGGCCGCGCGTTGGCGCGTGCCGGTGATCGAGAACGCCGCGCTCGCGCGCGCCCTGTTTGCCGGCGGCAGAGCCGGTGCGCCGATTCCCGCCGCTTGCTACGTCGCGGTGGCTGAGGTCGTCGTCGCGCTCGCGCGTTCGGGCGCGCTCGAACGATGAACCGCCTGAGCGTCTACGCATTTGCGGCGATGCTGCTCGCGATCGTCGCGATCCTCATCGTGCCGTTGCCGCCCTGGCTGCTCGATCTGCTGCTCGGTATCAACATCTTCGGCTCGGCGCTCGTGCTGCTGCTCTCGGTCACGGTCGAGGATCCGCTCGAGTTCTCGGCATTTGCTCCGGCGCTCTTGGTTGCGACGCTCTTTCGGCTCGCCCTCGACGTCTCAGCGACGCGGCTCATCTTGACGCAAGGCGAGATCCCGGGAGCGGTCGGCGCGGTCATTCCCGCCTTCGGCGAGTTCGTCGTTCGCGGCAACCTCGTCGTCGGCATCATCGTTTTTGCGATCCTCGTGACCATTCAGTTCGTCGTGATCGCGAGCGGCTCGCAGCGCGTCGCAGAAGTGGCGGCGCGCTTCACGCTCGACGCGATGCCCGGCAAGCAGATGGCCGTCGACGCGGACGTGCACGCCGGCTTGCTCGATGCGGACGCAGCGCGCGCGAAGCGGGAGGTGGTGCAGCGGGAGGCCGATTTCTACGGCGCGATGGACGGCGCGGGAAAGTTCGTCAAAGGCGATGCGATCGCCGCGCTCGTCATCGTGGCGCTGAACCTCGCCGGCGGACTCGTCGTCGGCATCGCATATCACGCGATGTCGCCCGCCGACGCGTTGCACACGTACGCGCTGCTCTCCATCGGCAACGCGCTCGTCACGACGTTGCCCGCGTTCCTCATCTCGACCGGCATGGGCATGATGGTGACGCGCGTCGCCGCCGAAGGCGCGCTCGGCGCCGACTTGGCCGCGCAGATGCTGGCACGCCCGGACGTGCTGCGCGGAGCCGGAGGCCTGCTGCTCGCTCTCGCGCTCGTGCCGGCGTTGCCGCACGCGCTCTTCTTCGCGCTCGGCGCAAGCGCATTCGCCGCCGCGCATCTCGCGCAGCGCGCGCGCGCCGATCGCGCGCGGCTGGCCCGCGCGCAGGAAGAAGCGGCGAACCGGCGCGCGCTGCGGCGCCCGGAGCTTGCGCTCGGGCTCGTCGGCGTCGATGCGATCGCGATCGAGTTCGGTGAGGAGCTTTTGCGGCTCTTGACGCAGCCGCTCTGCGACGCATTGCTCGATCGCGTCGGCGAGGTGCGCCGCGGGCTCGCAGCGGAGATCGGACTCGTGCTTCCCGGCGTGCGCCTGCGCGACAACGTCGAGCTCGCGACGCGGACGTACGCGGTTCTCGTCCGCGACCGCCCCGCCGGCTCGGGATCGCTCGACCTCGAGCGACTGCTCGCCGTTGCCGACGGCGATCGCCTTTCGCGCCTGGGCTGCACGCTGGAGGCGGAGCCGGTCTACGGCTTGCCGGCGGCGTGGATCGAGCCCGCGTCGCGCGAACGCCTCGTCGAGGCGGGCGCGCTCGTCTTCGACCCGATTTCGATTCTGGGCTCGCACGTCGCCGAAGTCGCGCGCACGCACGCAAGCGACCTTTTCGGTAGGCAAGAGCTGCAGACGTTGCTCGAGCACCTGAAGCTGCGCGCGCCGGCGGTGGTGAAGGAGATCGGCGGAGAAGCGCTGCCGCTTGCCTGCGTGCATCGCGCATTCTTGGCGCTGTTGCGCGAACGCGCGTGGCCGCGCGATCCTATCGGCGTGCTCGAAGCGATGATCGCATGCGGCTCGCGCGATCCGGCGGAGCTGGCGGAGGCGGCACGCCGCAGCGTCGTTCCCGATCTGCTGCGCCGCCGCGCGCGCGGACTCCAGCCGCTCTTGCTCGATCCCGCGCTCGAGCGCTCGCTGTTGCAGGGTTGGTCGGGCACGGAGGCGCTCGACGCCGACGCAGCACTTCGCCTACGCGAGCGGATCGAGACGTACGCCGCGCGCGTGCCGCGCGAGCGCGCAGCCGTCGTCTGCACGGCTGCGCTGCGGCCGCTGCTCGCAGATTTACTGCTGCGCTCGGGCTTGTGGGTAGAGGTCTTCGCGTACAACGAGCTTCCGCCGGAGCTCGCTCTCGAGCCCGCGGAGGTCGTACGCCTCGATGCTTGTGCGCCCAGTCAACTTCCGATATGACAGCCATAATATATGACCATCTTGACACGCGGGATCGCGCGATTCGTAAGTACGCAAATGATGCGGCGCACATCCGTTGCCTCGCCTGCTGAGTGGCCTTCGAAAGCCCCGAATATGCGAAGGCCCCGGGGTCGGGTGTGACTCCCCCGAGGCCTTCCGTTCTACGTCAGGAGCCGATTACAAGTGAATCTGCGCCTGGATGTAGAGGTTGAACGGCAGTGGTATGTTGGTGACGCTTGAGCCGGTTCCCGGCGCATACGAGGCAAGCTGCCACGGGTAGGGGGTGTTACCGTTCGCGGTGACGTCGCTCGCACTCGTACCGTTGTAGAAGTTCGAGGCGTAACCGCCGCTGGGGAAGTAACCGCAGACGTTCTGCCCGGGTGGATACAGGCTCGTCCACGGTTCCTTCGATCCTCCAAAACAGGTGTGGAAGATATTCGTAGCCGTGAGCGCGAGGCGTAGCCTCGGTGAAACGTCATACGTCAGACCGATGTTCCCAGTGAGCAGACTCGGATTCCGGAATGCCCCAGGGATTGCAAACGTGCCCGTTTGCGGGTTGGGGATGTAGAGGACACCGGCGGCGTTCGAGAAGGCCGGTTGAGTGACGCTCGTCCAGTCGCAGTTGTTTGGAGTCGTGGACGGAACGAGGTCTTGCCCTTGCGTGTATCCGCACGTCCTCGGATCGAGGCCGGTGATATCCATCGGGCCGCCATAGGACGAGCCTGCGATGAACTGGATACTCGGTGTAATCGCCAGCCTATTCATGCGGTAGTTGAGGATCAACGAACCGACCCAGGGCGAGTCAAAGTACGAGGTCGTTGCATTACTCGTTGGCGACAGGCCAGTATTTGCCGGCGCGTACCAACCGTTGGGGTCGAGCAGCGGTTGCGGCGCCATGTGGTAATACGGGTTGACGATGTCGTTAAAGCCACCGCCGCCGTTGGGCGATCCGCAGGCGCCCCCGACTAACGGGGTACTGCTCACCCCAGAATTGCCCGGGTAACATGGAGATCCGCCACCCCCGCCGGTGAGGGCGTTAAAGGCTGTGATCGCGGTGTTCGTGGTCACGATCTGGTTTGCACCGAAGTAGTACTGATACTGTACGGCGGCTTTGGTATACGTGAGCGAGAGTAAAGCCGCAAGACCCTGCCTCGCAAAGTCTCCCACGCTGAGTGCGCCCTCCACGCCGTAGCTCCGGAACTGTCCCACCGGTGTCTGCGTGACGAAGTTCGCGCCGATAAACGCCTGCTCCTGATACGCGCTGATATGATCGTAGAACGGCGTTATTTTGAAGCTGACGTCGGTGTGTGGAATGCGCTGTTCGAGTGAGAAGTCGTACTGCCCTGAACTCATCGCGGGGATCGGGTGGAACGGAGAGGTGAAGCCCAAGGGCAACGTCGCGATCCAGACGCTTAACTCGTTGCCGGATGCGGCGAGGTACTGCGTCGATGCGGAGATCGGCGGTTCGATGTAACGTCCGGCCGATAGACGGAGAACCGTGTCGGGGCCGGCCTGATAGGTGAGCGAGCCACGACCCGACCAGGCGCTGATGGTATACGCAGCCGGAGAGCCGCCCGTAAACGGCGGATGGCTGTAACCGGATGGGCAGCTCGTCGTGTAGTGCACCGGCGCCGGCGGCGGCTGGCCGGGCTGAAGCGGATACGAGTAGACGGTGCCGGCACTATTCGTGCACACGTCCTGGGAGATGACCGCCGCGTAGAAGTTCGTCCACGGCGTGTTGCCGTTCGCGAGGTCGTAGGTGTAGTTTTCGTAGCGCAGGCCGAGGTCGATCGTCAGTCGATCGCTCGGCCGGAACTCGTCGGTAAGTGAGAGCGTCGTGAACTTCGGCTGGACCGTATTGAACGATCCGTTCGTGCTGCCGTTGTACAGCGTTCCCCAGTAGCAGGCAGCGCCGCCCGCGCATGGTGCGTTTCCGGTCGGTCCGGTGACGCTGTTGCTCTGATAGGTCCCGCCTGGAAGGCACAGCTCCTGAGCTCCGCTAGTGGGATCGTAGCAGTTGTAGCCGTTCCCGGATCTCGCGATGTAGCCGATCGGTGACGAGCCACCTAGGTAGCCGGTGTCGTACCACCGCGTCACGTTCGCCGTCACATAGTTAGCAGTGAACTGGATGAGATTCTGGTTGTTGATCTGATCGGCCAGCTGGAGCTCCCCGCCGGCCGTGTGCGTCGGCAGTTCGTAGTCCGATGCCACGCCAATATAACCCGGGCCAAAACCGGTTTCATAGGCCTGATAGGCGGCGTTAGCCCCGGCCTGCATCCAGTCTGAGTACATCGAGTACACGAATACCCGCGCGTAGGCGTTGTCGCTGAATGGATGCGTCCATTGCAGCTTTAGCGCGCCCATGTCGTTGGAGATGGTGTCGCGCACGTTCAAGGGTAACTGAGCGTAAGCCGGCCGGTGCGTCGGGCTGTCGGGCTGGTAGTACCATTGCGGCGTGTGCCCGGCGATCGGTGTTCCGAACGGCAAGTTATAGTTGTAAGCGTCGGCGTAAAACGGATAGTTGCCGCTGCAGATCCCTTGTGGCGCCTGCGGTGTCGGTGCACAGACCGGCGCTGAATAGGGAGCGAGCGTCTCGTCGAGCGTCAGGGCCGCATAGCCGCCGGCGTCCGAAGGGCTATTGGCGAACTGTGATGACATCGCCGCAGCGCTCCAGAGGAGCTGGATGTCGTCTCGCTGGCCGTCCCTGCGAGGAAAGCCGAAGTGGAGATTGATCACATCCTCGCGGTCTGAGATGTAGCTCTGTTGACCGAAGGAGCCCAGATAGAAATTCCAGCAACCGGAGGAGGGACTAAAGACCCCTGGGTTGGGCGCGATGGGCGTCAGCGTACCCAGCGCGCAAAGGCCACGATCGCCGTAGCCGTTCGTGGTGAACAACGGGTAGGGGAACGCGCCCGCATAGCCATAACCCGCGTACGCCTGTCCGGGGGTCATCAGGCTTGCGCCGTTCTGCGAATCGAAATAGCGAAACGCCTGATCGTTACCAGAGATACCTACGTAGTACGAGAAGTTGCGGTCTGGCGTCGACCCTCCCGCCTCGAAAGATGCAGCGTGGTAGAATGCTTCGGTCGCGAGGCCCCCGCTCAAGGTCGCGTAGCCGGGATACGTCCCGGTCTTGATGACCTCGTTGATGAACCCGCTCGTGCCCGAAGAAGAGTTGCTTGCTGGGCCACCGCCCGTATAGACTTGTAGCTCCTGCAAGCCGAGATTCGATTCGGTCGAACCGTTGTAGTTGTCGAACGCGCGGTTGACCGGTATGCCGTCGTACTCATAGCTAGAGAAGAATGATTGTTGTCCGCGGATGAAGACGCCGCTGAAGTTCCATCCGCCCATTTGCCCACCGTTCGCCTCCACCACGCCCGGTACCGAGGCGATGGCCGAGTAGGCGGTGTTCAATTGCGAACCGCCGCCGAGCGCCGCTGCGGCTGCAGACTCGGATGACGTGACGTTGTAGACGTCGTTCCCGACACCAGGCTTGACGAGATTGGACGCAGTCGTCCGTTCCGTCGCAATCACGTGGATCGCGCGCGGCGTGATGACCGTGACCTCCTGGGTCTGGTCGGCGAGAACGGTCGTGCCCGCAATAGAGACACTCTGATAGCCGTCTTTGCGGACGCTCAGAGTGTACGTATCGGGCTGGAGCACCAGGAACACGAAGTGTCCCGATGCGTCCGTCGTAGTGGTTGCGGTCTGCGATGGCGAGGAGGCCGTTACCGTAGCGCCGGCGACGGCTGCTCCCGTGTCATCGTGGACGGTGCCTGCGAGACCACCGGTGACGCCTGCCAGTGCCCATGTTCCCTGGAACAGGAATGCCACCGCGAGTAACGCGGCTGTAGCCACGCGACGGAGGGTGCATGTTGAACGCAATACCGAACCACAGCGTCGCTTCCCGCTTGTCGCGACAGTGCATGATTTAACGTCGGGGATTGTGTCTGTGAATCGCCGTCAGGCGCAACGCTGCGCGGTGTTCGCAAACGGCAACGCAGCTTGCCGTTTCGCTGAAAACGGGTCAGGGATTATCCTCTGGGATTCGCAAAGAGGCCTTCTACTGCCAGCGCTGCTTCCCGCTGCATGCTTGGCATCACGTGAGAGTACGTGTCCATCGTCAGCTTGATACTCGCATGCCCCAACCGCTCCTGGACGATCTTCGGGTGGACGCCCGCCGCCAGCAGCAGTGACGCGTGCGTGTGGCGCAGATCGTGGAAGCGCATCGGCCGCAGCTTTGCCGTCTTCAGGATGCGGCGGAACGACTTGCGCACGGTCTTGCCGGCGCGAATCGCTGCCCCGCGCCGGCTTTGAAAGACCAGATCATCGGCCTCGGCGCCGAGGCCTTCGGCGCGCATCGCGTCGCGATGCCGGCGTAGCACGCGCTCGAAGCCGGGCGGTAGGTCGACGCGCCGCCGCGACGCTCTGGTCTTCGTGTCGTGAATCGTCATCGTTTCCTGATCGAGCGAGCCGGTGACAACGACGTAGTCGAGTCCGACGCAGCGCCAGCGCAGAGCCAACAGTTCCCCGAGGCGCAGCCCCCCGGCAAGCGCGAGTGCGAAGAGCGCGTAGAGCCGCTCCCCGCGCGCTACATCGAGGAAGACGCGAACTTCCGACGCGTCGAGCGGCTGAATCGTCAGATGGCGCACGTTCGGCATTGCGGCGAAGAGAAATGGATCGTTGATCATGAACCGTGCGTATGGACGCACGGCGGCCTTCAGCAGCATGTAGGCGGCGCGCGCGAGCGTCGCGGAGTGCGCCGAGGCCAGAAGCGCGCTCACGTCTTCGCGCCGCAGATCGACGACGCGGCGCTTGAGCCAACGCGTGAGGCACAGGCGAATCGCCGCTCGATAATGGCGCTGCGTCGACGGCCGCCAGCGCGGCGCGCGCGCCGCGACGAACGCGTCGAGCGCCTCGGCGATCGTGATCGTGCGCTCAGCGTTGTCGGCAGCGGTCCGCATGTCGCGTAGCTCGTCGCGAAGCCGGTGCAGCTGCGTGAGGCTACCCTGTCTCGTGACGCGTTGGGCGGATTTCCTGAAGCGACGGCCGTCCGGCGCCGTCCACTGGACTTCGGCGACCCAGACGTGTCGCCGGCGCCCGCTCGAGGCCTGGATGGTCGTGCGATAGAGCGTGCCGTCTCCGGCGCGCGACCGCCCCCGCTTCTGTCTGGGCATCCGCGAGTGTCAGCCGAGAACCGAAGCTTCTCCTCCGTCTTTAAAAGAAGGCCTAAGTCACCGCTCGGGGTGAAATGAGGCGGGCTCCGATGAACTGGAAGACGCTCAAGACTCCCTTCAAAGCGGTGGTCATTCTCGCGGTTGTGGCCTTCGCCGTCGTTTCGTCGTTCCCGATCCAGCAGAAGATTCGCCTCGGCCTCGATCTCGTCGGGGGCTCGCGCTTGATCCTGCAGCTCTACCCGACGGCGGAGGTGCCCCAGATCACCTCGCAGATCCAAGATCAGACGATCCAGGTCATCGACCGACGCATCAACGAGCTCGGCGTCTCGGAGCCGACGATCTCGAAGTTCGGCGGCAACCGCATCTTGGTCGAGCTTCCCGGTCTCAATCAGAACCAGACGGCGGAGGCCGAGAACCTCTTGAAGACCGCTGCGGTGCTCGAGTTCAAGATCGTCCCGCCGGCGATCGCACAAGAGGCGCAGCAGGACCTCGATCTGCTCAAGCAGCCGAATATCACGCCGCAGCAGCGGGCGCAGGCGGAGAAGTTCGTCGCGCAGACGGCGTACGCGCTCTCCGGCCCCGTCGTCTATTCGGGCAAAGACCTCAAAGGCGCGCAGTCGGGATACCAGCAGCAGGGCGGCTCGGCGATCGTGCTCTTCCAAACGCGCGATGCGGCGCGGTTCGGACGGCTGACGACGAACAACGTCAACAAGCCCCTCGGCATCTTTCTCGACCACCGCTTCGTCTCGGCGCCGAACATCAACAGCCCGATCTTCGGCAGCGGTGAGATCGAAGGAAACTTCACGCAGCAAGACACGATCACGCTCGCAAACGAGCTGAACGCGGGTGCGCTGCCCGCGACCATACGCATCATCTCCAACGAGAGCATCGGCGCGACGCTCGGCAAGATCGACCTCGTCAAGTCGCTGTGGGCCTCCATGCTCGGCCTCGGGCTCGTCTTGATCTTCATGATCGTCGCCTACCGCCTTCCGGGATTTCTCGCCGATCTCGCGCTTGCGATCTACGTGCTCGTCATGGTTGCGATCTTCGCGGTGTCGGGCTCCACGCTGACCCTTCCGAGCATCGCCGGCTTCGTGCTCTCGATCGGCATGGCCGTGGATGCGAACGTCCTGATCTTCGAGCGCATCAAAGAGGAGCTGTGGAACGGCAAGTCGCTGCGCGCCGCGGTGCGCGTCGGCTTCCGGCGCGCCTTCACGGCGGTCTTCGACAGCCATTTCACGACGATCGTCGGCGCCGGCGTACTCTACATGCTCGGGACCGGAACCGTCAAAGGCTTCGCGTTCGCTCTCTTCTGGGGCACCGTCGTCTCGCTCGTGACCGCGGTCTTCGTGACGCGTTTCTTCGTCGACGTGCTGGTCGACAACGACGTCGCGACCGCGCCGCCGCTCTGGGGCGTACGCAAAGACGAGGTCGGCATCTTCTCCAAGGGCGCGGTCGAGGGGGCGTAATGTTCTTCCGCCGGCTCAACTGGAACATCGTCGGGTGGTTCAAGATCGTCTCGGCGATCTCGTACATCGTGATCGCGCTCGGTTTCGGCGCGATGATCTATCACGGTTTCGAAGGCGGTCAAGGGTTCCAGCCGTCGCACATGCTGCAGCTGGGCCTTTCCTTCACGGGCGGAACCGACGTCGACGCGCGCTTCACGCGTCCGGTCACGATTCCGCAGGTGCAGCGCGCGATCGCGCCCCTCCACCTCCTTGCGCCGCAGATCACGACCGCGGGGGCGACGGGCACGGAGATCGTGATCGACACCCAGACGGCGCTTGCGAACAACGCCGAGGCGATCTGGAGAGCGCTCGGCACGGTGGCACCGGTCAATCGCAGCGCGTCGTCGATCACGTCGGTCGGGCCGACGCTCGGCGCGGAGTACTTACGCGACGCGATCTTGGCGCTCGTCATCGCGCTCTCGATCCAGTTCCTTTACATCGCGTTTCGCTTTGGGTGGAACTACATCTTCGGCCTCGTCACGGTCATCGCGCTCGCGCGCGATGCGGCGATGATGATCGGCATCTACGCGCTCGCCGGCCGCCGCGCCGACGACGCGTTCCTCGCGGCGGTGCTGACGGTCATCGGCTACTCGGTCATGGATACGATCGTGATTCTCGATCGAATTCGTGAGAACACGAAGCTGATGCACAACAGGCCGTACGACTACATCGTCAATGAGTCCATCAAGCAGACGATGACGCGCTCGGTGAACACGCTTGCGACCGTTGTCATCACGCTCGTCGCGCTGCTCGCGCTGGGCGGCGCGAGCTTGAAGAACTTCGCCTTTGCATTGCTCGTGGGCATCTGCTCGGGCGGCTACCATTCGATTTTCTATTCGGCACCACTCGTCCTGACGTTCCGTAAGCGGCAGCTCGAGCGCGCGGCACGGCTTCGCGCGGCAGCGCGCGTGCCCGAACGTGCGGCCGTAACCGCACGCGACGCGGGCGCAGCGCAGCGCGGCGGTCGCGCACGCGAGGATATCGTCGCCGCGCGCAGGGAGCGCCGCGCGAAGGAGAAGGCGGCGCGAGGCTCCGCGCAGGCGCAAGCCGCGCGCTACCGCCGCAAGCGGGCCGAGTCCGCGACCGCGGTCGCCGAAGAGTTCGATCCGCTCGACGCGCAGAACGCGGGGCTTCACGAGGAGGCACTCGAGCAAGGGCACGAAGAGATTCGCCTGAATCTCGAAGGCTTCGAGCCGGAGTCCGCACCGGTCGAGATCGATCGCCACGAGAACGACGAGAACAAGGAAGAGTAGCGGCCTTCCGCCGCCGACGCCGTCGGAGGCTGCCTTCGAGCGCGCGCTCGCGGAGCTCGCGAGCAGCCCTCACGCCGATACCGACCTTCGCGCGTTCGTCGACGACGCATTTGCGCGGCGCGAGGAGTTTCTCAAGGATCCGTACGCGAGCATCGGCGATGCGTCGTCGTTTCATTCGAAGATCGTCGGCGTCTCGTTCGAGGGCCGGCAGGACACGATTGCGGGTCTGCATGAGGGCGCGGAGCTCGAGCTCGTTCGCGAGCCGGCGCACGAAAAGGACCCCAATGCGATCGCCGTCTTTTACGGCGGTCTGCGCCTTGGCTACGTGCGCGCGGGCATCGCCAAACATCTCGCGCCGCCGATCGACGCCGGCGCGCGGTATCGCGCCCGCGTCGAAAACCTCACCGGCGGCGGTCAGAGGCATCGCGGCGTGAACATCTTCATCGTGCGCGACGCGTACGCCACCGTCGCGCAGCGCGCGCACGAGGTGGAGACGTTGCGCGCGGCGTGGGGCGGCGAGGCCGATGCCGTACGCGGCGCGCTCATCGGCGCGTCGCAGCCGCACGAGTATCAACGCAAGGTGCTCGAGCACGTCGAGCGCGGTAAGAGTACGCTCGCGCTCTTCGGAACGGGGCGCGGGAAGTCGTTCTGCTTTCAATATCCCGCCGTGCTGCGCGCGCTGGCCGGAGAAGGCAAGACGCTCGCGATCTATCCGCTGCGCGCGCTCGCGAACGACCAGTACGAAGCGCTGTTGCGGCGCCTCGAGCAGTTCGGGCTGCGCATTCTGCGCGCGAACGGGTCGATCGGGCCGCAGGAGCGCGACGATCTCTTCGCCGCGCTGCGCGAGGGCACGTGGGATCTCGTGCTCGCGACGCCCGAGTTTCTCTCGTTCCACCGCGATGCGTTTGCGGATCGGAGCAGCCCGACGTTCGTCGTCGTGGACGAAGCGCACCACCTCTACGAGTCGCGCCATCGCGCGGCGTACGCCGCGCTCGGAGCGACGATTGCGTCGCTCGGGCGCCCGCAGGTCTTGGCGCTCACCGCAACGGCAGGCGAGCAAGCCTTCGCGCGGATCGTCGAGCAGCTACGCATCGAGGAATGGGTCATCGACCCGACGGTGCGCGAGAACCTGCACCTCGTCGACGCACGCGGCCGGCGCGACAAGCTTGCGTATCTGCGGGAGGTCGTCGACGACGGGAAGACCATCGTCTACTGCAACTCGCGCAGCGAAGCCGGAAAGGTGGCCGAGCGGCTGCGCGCCGCGCTTTCGGGGCGCGGGGAAGTGATGTTTTACCATGCGGGGATGCCGAGCGCGCAGCGGCGCGACGTGGAAAAATACTTTCGCGAAGGCGCGCTGCACGTCGTGGTAGCGACCTCCGCCTTCGGTGAAGGCATCGATCTACCGGACGTACGCCACGTCGTGCTTTATCATCTGAACTTCAGCTTCACCGAGTTCAATCAGCAGGCCGGGCGCGCCGGGCGCGACGGAGCGCCGGCGCAGGTACATCTGCTCTTCGGCGAGAGCGATCGCCGCATCAACGAGTTCATCATCGATCGCGGTGCGCCGACGCTGACAGTCTTGCGGCACATCTACTCCGGCATGAAGGATATCGCGCGCGGTGGCGTGCTGCGCGGAAGCTTCGCGGACCTCGCGCGAACGCTTGATCTCGAAAAGGCCGACGATAGAACGATCGCTGCGGCCGTGCGCATCTTCGAGGACGAAGGCCTCGCCGAGGTCGCCGAAGACGACGACGGGCGCTACGTTCGCTTTCCGGCGGTCTCAGCGAAGGTCGACATGACGCGCAACGAACGGTTCGCCGAAGGGGAAGCCGAACGCGAGAGCTTCAGCCGCTTCGCCGAGTTCGTGCTCTCCGCGCGCATCGAAGACCTCGAGCGCCTCGTGAACCGCCCCATCTATCCGAACGTCTTGCCGCGGCGATAACGAAGGAACTGGCTCCTGGCCGGACGTACCTTCGCAGCATGATGCAGCAGCGTTTTCTCTTCGCTTTGTCGTGCGCGTTTTTTGCAGCGTTCGGCGCTCCGGTTCTTGCAGCGACGGCGACGCCGCACCCGCCCACCGCGTACGACGCGTTCGTCACGGGTGCGACGGTGCAGTCCGGGCTCATCTCGATCGTCACGAAAGCAGGAAACGTCTATCTCGCGCTCTCGAAGTCTCAGCTCGGAGCCGACTTCATCGAGACGTCGGTTCCTGCGAGCGGCCTCGGCGGCTTCGGGCCGGCGCCGGGCGAGCCGTACGTCGCGCCGGCGCGCATTCTGCACTTCGATCGCGTCGGCAACGACGTCGTTCTTCGCTGGCCGAACACCTACGCGCGGGTCGACCCGTCGAGCCCCCAGGCACTCGGCACCAGCGAGTCGCTTCCGAGCTCCATAATCGCGGTCGAGCCGATCGTCGCCGAAGACGCGGCAACGGGTACCGTCGTGATCTCCGCCGTCCCGTTTCTCTCGGACGTCGGAGACTTTCAAGCGCAGTTCGATGCCGCGATCGCGAGCCCGCTGCACGGATACCACCTCGACCCGACGCGCACGCTCTTTACCGGGAGCAAAGCATTTCCGCAGAACGACGTGCTGCGCGTCAGCCAGACGTGGGCGAGCTTGGATCCGGACAAGATCGACAACGCTCCCGACGCGCGCAGCATCGAAGTGCGGATGTCGTACAACATCATCGCCGCTCCGCACGACAACTACAGACCGCGAATCGCGGACTCGCGCGTCGGCTACTTCGTCCAGCCGCTGATCGATTTTGCGAGCGACGCGCACATGACGCGCAACCTCTACTACATCTCGCGCTGGAACTTCGCTCCCGCGCATCCGGGAACGCCGTCGAACGCGACCAACCCCATCGTCTTCTATTTGAGCAACGACATCCCGACGCAGTATCGCGCAACCGTGCGCGACGCATTGCTCACCTGGAACGGCGCATTCCGGCGCGTCGGAATCCTCAACGCGATCCAAGTGCACCAGCAGCCGGTCGATCCGAACTGGGATCCCGACGACATCCGGCACAACATCGTTCGTTGGATCGATACGTCTCGGCCGGAATACGGCGCGGAGGCGCTGATCGTCACCGATCCGAGGACGGGCGAGGAGCTCAACGTCGGCATCAACGTCGACGCGATCGAAGGCATGGCGGCCCGGCTCTATCGCTACGTCGTCGCTCCCGCACGCGGGCTGGCAGACAACGCGGCCGCCGAGCGGCAGTTTACGCTCCAGTGGCTGCGCGCAACCGTGCTGCACGAGTCCGGGCACGACATGGGCTTGCAGCATAACTTCATCGGCTCGATGGCGTACACGGCGCACGATCTGCAGAGCCAGGCCTTCACGCAGCGGTACGGCGTTGCCACCTCCGTCATGGAGTATGCGCCGGTCAACCTGTGGCCGCGCGGAACGCCGCAGGGCCAGTACGCGCAGACCGTGCTCGGGCCCTACGACTACCACGCGATCCAGTACGGCTACGAGTACGTGCCCGCAGCCTCCACGCCCGAGCAGGAACTGCCGGCGCTGCGCCGCGTGGCGTCGATGTGGAGCAACCCGACGTATCGCTTCGCCTCCGACGAGGACGTCGCGTTCGCGAACGGCCACGCAATCGATCCGCGCGTGCAGCAGGAAGATCTGACGGATCACCCGCTGCAGTGGTGCTCCGTTCAGGAGACGATGATGCACCGGATCATGAACGACATCGATCGGCGATTCCCGGCGCGCGGCGAATCGTATGCGGATGCGCTGCGTGCGTTCATGATACCGCTGACGACGTACTTACGCTGCGCGATGATTCCCGTGCATACGATCGGCGGTGAATACCTGTCGCGCGCGCACGCCGGCGACCCGCACTCCGCGCCGCCGCTGACGGCGGTCTCGCGTTGGCAAGAGGAGCGTGCCTGGCATGCGCTCGGCAGCGGTCTCTTCTCGGACCAGGCATGGGCCTTCAGCCCGAGCGTGCTGGACCGCCTCACGTATTCGGAGGTCAGCTCGTTCACCAACGCCACCTGGGCATACGTGCCCGCGCCGCGACACGACGTGGCCGTTTCGCAGATTGCCGCCGCCGCGCAGGACGCCGTGCTGAACGAGCTCTTTGCGCCGTTGACGCTTGCGCGGATCGACGACCTCTCGCTGAAGTATCGGGCGGGCTCCACGATGAGCCTCGCCGATCTCTTCGACTGGGCGCGCGCGAGCATCTTCGGCGATCTGGCGACGGGAGCGGTCGTGCGTGACGGCGTCGTGCGGCGCGGCCTCCAGGTCCGCTATGCAAAGCGCCTCGCGGCGCTGTGGACGTCGCCGGCGCCCGGAACGCCGTCGGACGCGCAAGCGCTGGCGCGGCTTCAGCTCGTCTACTTGGAGCAAGACGCGGGCAGCGGCCTCCAGCATCGTAATTTGAACGAGCTGACGCAAGCGCACCTGCAAGCGCTCGCCGCCATCGCGCACCAAGCGCTGCAGGCGCGCGCGACGATCGCGCCGCCGCCGGCCCCGGCGCTCTCGCCCTAGCAGGCGAGTAGCGAGATTTTTCCCGACCGTTCGCACGGTCGCATACTGGCGTACGGATGGGTACAATGCGGGGATGAGACTCTCAGCTCGTATCCTATCCCTCGCGGCGGCACTCGCGCTCCTCGCGAACGTTGCCTTTGCCCTGCCGGCCATGGCGCAGTACGCGAACGGCTCGAACGGCGAGCCTACGTATAAGACATGGCAGCCGGCCTGGAATGCCGGACGCTACGATCGCATGCACGTCATCCTCGGCACGGTCGCCGGCTTCACGCCGTATCGCTTGACGGTCGCCCTTCGGAACGGCGGCACGCAGATGGTCGACTTGAAGAACGGCACGGCGATCTTTCCGACCGGGCAGACGCCGGCGACAGGCGAGCACGTCGCATTGATCGGCTACTACAGCAAAGGAACGTTCATCGCCAACCGCGTGATCTTGCGCTCGTTCTAGCTACGCGAGGGCGTGCGTAAGGGCGGGGCCGTCGACGGACCGGTAGAACGCGTTGTTCGTCTCGCTCATGCGCGGTGCCCACGGATCGATCTCGCGTCGCGCCGTCGGCAGATGCACGGTGGGTCCAACGGCGTCGCGGTAATCGGTACCGCCGAAGGGCGCGAACGCCCGGCTCTCGCCGTGCGCCAGCACGAGATCGCGAACGTTGCACGCTGCCGTTTTTGCGTCGGCGCGCACGCTCGCGTCGAGCCGCGCATCGTCTGCGAGCCGATCGTACACGGCGAGTGCGGGTCGATCGGCGCGCCAGGGAAGATCCTCGCGCCCGGGGATGCGGGTCATGCCGGCGACGCTGCTGATGTCTTCGCGCATCGCCGCGCGAGCTGCGGGATCGTGCGCGCGCGCGACGAGCGCATCGTTCAGGCGCTTGATCGCGACGCCTGCAGCGTACGTCGCACGAGCGTCGCAATCGATCACGTCGAATGCGGCGGCGGGTCCGAACGTGCCGAACGGACCGGCGTCGTACTGCGTCTGCATCACGCGCGCGACGATTGCGCGCGCCATCGCCTGCGGATCGGATGCGTGAGATGCGATCGCTTCGGCAACGCCCGTAGGCACGCCGGGCGCGACCATCGTCTCGGGGCTTGCCGCGAGGTAATGCACGCCGGCTCGCGAGAGCGCGTTTTCGAACCCCAAGCTCGCCATGAGGCATTGATTCGCAACGACGCCGTCAACGCGGCGCGCCGCATCTTCGGGGTGCGCGCGCGCGTGGAGCGCGACGCCTTGCGCAATCGCGCTTGCGATCTTCGGCATCGGCATGATGCGCCCGTCGCTCGTCTGTAGTCCGCCGCCGTCTCCACCGCCGTGGTCCACGAGGTCGATCCATGTCGATTGTGCCCCGCACGCCTCGGCTTCGTCGAGCGTGCGGGCGACGAAAGCGGCGAGCGTTTTCGGATCGCTCATCTCCTTCGCGTCGCGAACGCGATCGTGCGTTACCGTGCCTCCCGCGAGATCGAAATCGTGCGTCGCGAGGCGACCCGTGGCGACGGCGCTCGTGTCTTCGACGGCGAACGCGATGCGCGGATCGCGTCGCGAGACGTCGATCGCCTGAGCGACGACCGACTCTTGAATCGCGTCGAGGTTGTTGTCGCCGTCACGGTATATCCCGAACTCGAGCGTCCGCCGCGGGGTGAGTGGCGCTGTTTGCATAGGGCCTCCTGATTCGAAGTGAACTCAAGGGGCCTTATTGCGGCAAACGCCTCCGGTGACAAGGGGAGACTACTCTCCCCTGACCTAGCGTCTTGTCAAATGCATGTCGCCGCTGATCGTCTTGAGGCTGATCGTCGCGGATCCGTTGCCGATGCGGCCGTCGGCCGAGACGCCGACGGTTTGCCTATGCGACGGGATCGGGAAATCGCTGTGGAATCCGCCGGAGATGCTCTGTGCGCTGACCGACGCGTTGCTCGAAGGCGGGACCGCCAGCGTGACGGAGCCGCTCACGGTTTGGATCTCGGCGCGATCGTTGCCGGTCATGTGGAGCATGGAGGCGTTGACGTCGCCGCTTACGGCATTTACGCTCAGGTCGCCGCCTACGCCCGACGCGGTGACCTCGCCGGAGACTTCGTTGATCTCCACTGCACCTTGCATGCCGGACACGCTGACGTCGCCGCTTACGTTGGCGAGTTGCAGCGAGATATCGCGTGGAACGTGGATGGTGTAGTCTACGCCCGCACCGGATTCACCCCAAAAGAAGAAGCCATCGTGCTGGTAATGCGTCGAGATCTCGACGTCGGTCGCTGGAATGGTGTCGCGAGTGACGTTGATCGTCGTGCGCCGTAGTGCGGTCACGTTGCCCGCGTGCTTGCGAGCGACGATGTCGATCTCGTGGCGGTTCCAGGGGACGATGACGATCGGCCCGGAGACGTTCGAGACGCGCACGTGCGCGTGCGGTGCGAGGGCGAAACGTTCGTGCATGGTCGAGTGAACGGCGTCACCGCCGAAGTCCCCGCTGATGCAGCCGGGGAGAGCGAGGACGGTAAGAGCGAGGATGGCGAGGAAGCGTCGCATGTCTAGGCTACCTCCGTGGAGCCTCCAGGGTTTCAGTGCCGCCGGCGGGGGCCGGAGGCCCGACGCCGGGCCTCTCGAATACCCGGTCCTTCGTGAGCCTTGAGAGCCTCATTCGAGCCATCCCCGATTTTCCGCTGCCCGGAATCCTCTTCCGCGACATCACGCCGCTGCTGAAGGACGCGAAGGGTTTCCGCAGCGCGATCGATCTCTTCGTCGATCGCTTCAAAGGGCGCGGCATCGGCTACGTCGTCGGCATCGAGGCCCGTGGGTACATGCTGGGCGCGCCTCTCGCCTACGGAATCGGCGCCGGATTCATCCCCGTGCGTAAGCCCGGCAAACTCCCCTTCAGCAAGCTCTCCGAGTCGTACGCGCTCGAGTACGGAACGAACTCGCTCGAGATCCACGCCGACGCGCTCGAGAACGGCGATCGCGTCATCGTCGTCGACGATCTGCTTGCAACCGGTGGAACGGCTTCCGCGACGCGGCGGCTGCTCGAGCGGCTCGGTGCGAAGGTCGAGTCGTTCGCGTTTCTCATCGAGCTCGACGCGCTCAAAGGCCGCGACGCTCTCCCGGGCGCGGAGGTGGTCTCATTCATACGATACTGAAGCGCGGGGCTGCGCTCTCCGCGATGCTGCTCTGCGCGATCGCCGCGCTCGCGATCGTGACGTCGCCGGTCCAGGCGCGTCGCCACGCGCCGCCGACGCCGTCGCCGACGCCGGTTCCTCCAGCGAACCCCGTGGTGACGCAGATGGCGCGGCGACAGTTCGTCTTGTGGCAGGCGGGACGCATCGACCGCACCGAGTACACGGCTTCGCTCAGCGCGCAGATCGACGATGCGAAGGTTCAGCAAACATCGACCGATCTCGGGGCGCTCGGAGCGCTGCTCGGCTTGCAGTACCTCGGACCGGTCCCGATTCCAGGCATCCCCCCGGGCGCCGGCGTCTATCTCTATAAGATGAACTGCTCGAACGGCTCGATCTACGAGCAACTAGCGCTCGACGCGAGCGGCAAGGTCGCTGGGATCGTCTTCCGCGACACGCTCGCCACGCCGACCCCGGCCCCGTGATACAATGGGGGCCCAGGCTCCCATGACCGTTGACGAACTGATCGCGAAGGTAAGCTCGTACGACCCGTCACTCGACGGGGCGTGGCTCCGGCGCGTCTACGAAACGGCGGATCTCGCCCACGAGGGCCAACACCGCGCCTCCGGGGAGTCGTACATCGCCCATCCGCTGGCGGTCGCGGTAATTCTCGCCGACCTCGAGATGGACCGCCAGACGATTGCCGCCGCCCTCCTGCACGACGTCGTCGAAGACACGAGCGTCACGAGCGAGCAAGTCGCCGCGGCGTTCGGTGAGGAGATCGCGCAGCTCGTCGAGGGCGTCACCAAGCTGACGCGCATTCCCTATCAGTCGAAAGAGGACGCGCAGGTCGAGAACCTTCGCAAGATGTTCATGGCGATGGCGCGCGACATCCGCGTCATCATCATCAAGCTTGCGGACCGGCTGCACAACATGCGCACGCTCGCGAGCCTAGCGGCGTCCAAGCAGCAGGCAATCGCGCGGGAAACGCTCGATATCTACGCACCGATCGCGCACCGCTTGGGCATTTGGCGCATCAAGTGGGAGATCGAAGATCTCTGCCTGCGGTATCTCGAGCCCGACGCCTATCGCGACATCGTGGAGCGCGTCGCGAAGACGCGCGACTCACGCGAAGCCGACGTTGCCGAGGCGATCGCCCGCCTCGAGCGGGAGTTCAAAACGCTGAAGATCGAGGCGGAGATCCAAGGACGTCCGAAGCATTTCTTCTCGATCTACTCGAAGATCAAGCGCGGGCGCGAGTTCTCGTCGATCTACGATTTGACCGCGATCCGCATCATCGTCGAATCCGTCAAAGACTGCTACGCCGCGCTCGGCGCGGTGCATGCGATGTGGCCGCCGCTTCCCGGGCGCTTCAAAGATTACATCGCGATGCCCAAACCCAATATGTATCAGTCGCTGCATACGACCGTCGTCGGCTCGCAGGGCGACCCGCTCGAGATTCAGATTCGCACCCGCGAGATGCACCGGACGAGCGAGTACGGAATCGCCGCCCACTGGCGCTATAAAGAAGGCGGCAAGCAGGATCAGTTCGAGAACAAGCTGTCGTGGCTGCGCGCGCTGCTCGAGTGGCAGAAGGACATGCGCGACTCGCGCACGTTCATGGAGAACCTTCGCCTCGACCTCTTCGACTCGCAAGTCTTCGTGTTCTCACCGCGCGGCGACGTCTATCCCATGCCGGCGGCAGGATCGCCGCTCGACTTCGCCTATGCCGTTCACACCGACGTCGGCAATCATTGCGTTGGCGCGAAGGTCAACGGCCGCATCGTACCACTCGATTATCAAATGCAAAACGGCGACATCTGCGAAATTCTCGTCAGCAAAGCCGGCGGCCGCCCGTCGCTCGACTGGCTCTCAATCGTGAAGACGTCGAGTGCGAAGCACAAGATCAAGCAGTGGTTCCGTCGCGAGCAGCGCTCCGAAAACGTGCTCTCGGGGCAGGAAGCACTCGAGGCCGAGCTCGTTCGTCATCAGGTGCGTCTCGATGCCGTGCGCGGCGAGGTGACCGAGCGCATCGCCAAGCGCATGAACTACGGCTCCGCTGCGGATCTCTTTGCCGCCATCGGCTTCGGCGACGTCTCGCTGCAGACGGTGGTCAAACGCTTGCGCGACGAGATTCGCGCAGACAACGTCGTCGATCTCACGAAGATCGGGCGGCGCGCTCCGGCGCGGCGCAGCGCGCACGGCGGCAGCGGCGTGCGCATCGCTGGAATCGACGACGTGCTGGTGCGCCTCTCGAAGTGCTGCTCGCCGGTTCCCGGCGACCCGATCATCGGTTACGTCACGATCGGGCGAGGCGTCAGCGTCCACCGTGCCGACTGTCCGAACGTCGCGTACATGAACGCGACGCCGGATCGCATTCTGCAAGCGCAGTGGAGCGGCAGCACGGAGAGCACGCATGCGGTGGACGTGGAGGTCGAAGCCTCCGACCGGCCGCAGCTGCTGCAAGACATCATGGCGATCTTTGCCGAGCGCAAGACGCAGGTGAGCTCCGTGACCGCACGCGTGCGGCGCGATGGATTGGCGGTGACGAGCCTCACGGTGCAGATTCGCGATCTCGACCACCTCCACACGCTGCTCACGCGGCTGGAGCGCTTGAACGGCGTGCGACGCGTCTATCGCGTGACCAAGCGCGAGCGCACGCAGAGCTCGTGACCGCCGCCGCTTGAGCGCGAGCCCGCTGCTTCCCGATGCGGTGGCGTTCGTTGCCGGTGCAATGAACAGCGTCGCGGGCGGTGGAAGCTTTCTCTCGTTTCCCGCACTGATCGCCGCCGGCGTCTCGCCGATTCCCGCAAATGCCACGAACAGCGCGGGGCTCTGGGTGGGAAGTATCGGCGGCGCGCGCGGCTACGCTCCGGAGCTGCGTGCGACTCGGGCGCTGCTCGTTCCGATCCTCGCCGTCAGCATTGCCGGGAGCCTGCTTGGGGCCGTGCTGTTGATTCGTACGCCTGCGCTGCTCTTCACCAGAATGATCCCGTGGCTGCTGCTCTTCGCGACCGTGACCTTCGCCGCAAGCCCACTCGTCAAGCGGCACGCCTCCGGTACGCCCCGCAACGCCCCGTGGCAGCTCGTCGCCCAGTTCGCAGTGTCGGTGTACGGCGGGTATTTCGGCGCCGGAATGGGCATCCTGATGCTCGCAATTCTCTCGTTTACCGGCTTTCCGGGAATCAACGCTGCCAACGCGCTGAAGAACGTGCTCTCGGTTGCGATCAACGGCGTCGCGCTCGTTCCATTCATCATCGTTGGCATCATCGATTGGCGCTTTGCGATACCGATGGCGGCGATGGCGCTCGTCGGCGGATACGCGGGCGCGCATCTCTTTCGCCGCTTGCCGCCGATCTATGGGCGCGTCGTCGTCATCGTCATCGGCGCCGTGATGACCACGGTCTTCTTTCGCCGGTGATCTATGTCGTGCTCGCTGCGGGAGAGTCGCGCAGGATGGGATTCGCGAAAGTCTTCACGCCTCTCGCCGGCGCGGGCGCGCCGCTCGAGCGCATCGCCGCGCTGCTCGAAGCGCGCGGCGCGGTCGTCGTCGTGCCGCCCGAGCGTCGTGCGGACGCGCGGCGCATGGCACCGGACATGCGCGTCGTCCTCAACGCCGAGCCGGAGCGCGGCATGACGCACTCGCTGCTGCTCGGCCTAGCAGCGGTTCCGCAGGATTCGCCATTCGGCGTGTTGCTCGGCGACAAGCCGTTCCTTCGGCGTTCGACGCTCGAGCGGATGGAGCGCGCTCTCGACGGCTTTGACGTCGCCTACCCCGTCGATGCGGCCGGGGTGCCCGGACACCCCGTACTCTTCAGTCCGCGCGCGCGCGGATTGGTGGATGCGCTGCCGGACGGCGACACGATCTCGGTCGTCCGCGACGATCCATCGCTCCAACGCAGAATCGTCGAGGTCGCCGACGACGGTGCATTCCGCGACTTCGACGAGCCGGCCGAGTGGCCGTCGTAGGCGGGCAGGAAGGCTCTAGGAGGTGGATCGGGCGCATCGCGCGGACCCGTAGGTGACGAGCGCGCCGTGCTCCACGCCCTGATAGAGCTGGCGGAAGATTCCGCCGGAGACGCTCCACGACTCAGGCCCGTCGGTGCGATCGACGTGGAGCTGGTCGTGCGATCCGTACCAGCGCCAAACCCCTCTCGCGTCCGGGCCTGTCGAGAAGTCGCGATAGAAGCCGCCGTCGTCATGGTAGTCGTCGTACATCCATACACGAATCGCGGGGAGATATTCGACGTACGCAGTGCCGGCCTCGGCCGTACTCGCTACGCTCCATCGGACAATCGTCCAGTGACGACCCGGGCCGGCCGCAATAACGTACGACAGGCGTGTCGCCGGCTGTCCGCGCGAATGGTTGACGCAGTCCCAGTGGCCCCCAAAAGCATTGAGGAACAGGGATGCGACGGTCGCCAGCGCGAGCATCAGTGTAGCACGATGCTCGTGACGAGGCAGTCGTACTCAAAGCTCGGACCATGGTCCTCCTCGACGATTCCGGTGCCGAGCGCGTACCCGTAGTTGTGCGTCGAGCTGCTCTCAAAGTACGGTGCTACGGTGAACGTTCCAAGCGGCGTAGGATTGCTCGATTCGATGCCTTCGAAGATGCGGTCGATCGTGCTTGCGTTTTGGCCGGTGTAGTCGTAGGCGGTACCCGTCGGGCCGGGGTTTGCCGCGACGATGATCGTCGGCGCGATCGTCTGCGGCGTGCCCCCGACGAGATAACCGTAGATCGACGTGTTGCGCTGCGCGTCGTTGGCGAGTAACTGGATGACGGTCGTGCTCTGCGTCGGCGAGCTCGGTATTTGGATGGAGAACTCGTACACCGTCTGCCCGCCGACCGTGGTCGTTCCGAGAACCGAGTTTTGGATCGCGTACTGCTGCTCGGCGGGGTTGTGCGTGTTGTGGCACGTGTACGTCCAGGTATCGCCGACCGCGAGCGGTTGGTAGTACGCGGGAGCGGGCGGGCTGGGGTTGGGTCCGGGCGTTCCGCCGCCGCCTCCTCCGCCGCCGCAGGCGGCGAGAAGGGCGCAAAGCCCGGCGACGACGATCCAATGGCGCATGAACTACCTCCCTGTGCCTGAGGCACGTGGGAGAATCATCTCGCCTGCGGGGCGGCGAAGTCTCCAAGAACCCCTCATCGAGCTATGATGAAATTATGAACGAAACGTATCGTCTCGACCGCTGCTGCGTTTACGCGGAGGAACGCGTGCTGCGGTGCGGCGACGACATCGTGCCGTTGCCTCCGAAGGCGCTCGACGTGCTCGTGGCGCTTCTCGAACGCCGCGGCGGCGTGGTTTCGAAGACGGCGCTGATGGACGCCGTCTGGGGGCATGCCGGCATCGAAGAGTCGAATCTCACGCAGAGCATCTACCAGCTGCGGCGCGCGCTGCAGCGTTGGGATCCGGCGGTGCGGATCGAAACGGTTCCGCGCCGCGGCTACCGGCTCGTCGACGGTGCTCCCACAGGGGAGCCACGCGTTGCGGCGGGCGGGCGGTGGAGCCGATGGCTCGCGGGAGGCCTCGTTGTAGCGGTGGTGGTGGTGAGTGCAGGCGCGGCGTGGTGGCACCTGTCGCGGCGGCCTCCGGCCGGCGTTCCGCCGTCGTACGCGATGGGGTATTACTACTGGAGCAATGCGAAGGACATAGCCGACGACGAGCGAGCCATCGCGTATTTCGATCGCGCCATCGGCGAAGAGCCGCACAGCGCTCTCGGATACGCGGGCTTGGCCGACACCTATCTCAGCCTCGCCGTGCGCACTGCCGGCACCGCACGCATGATCGCCGATGCGCGCTCTGGATTTCATGCCGCGCGAGAAGCGCTTGCGATCGATCCGTCGTCGGCGGACGCTCACGCGGCGTACGGCCAAGCGCAGTCGCTCTTCGGCGACCCTGCGATCGCGTTGCGCGAGTTGCATCGCGCGGTCGAACTCGATCCGACGCTTGTGGAGGCGCATACGTGGTATGGCGAACTGCTCATGTCGCAGGGGAGCGTGCGGGACGCGGCGGTGCAGTTTCGCGCTGCGCTTGCCCTGAACGGGTCGTGGACGGAAGCGGGAGATAATCTCGCCATGCTTGCGTATTTGAGACGCGATTACGTGCGAAGCCGCGCCTATGCGAGCCAGTCGCTCGCGCAGAGTCCGGGCGACCGCGGCGCGGCGTTCGTGCTCGCCCTTGCGGACGGGCAGCTCGACCGGCGCAAAGCCGAGCGCGAGCTGATCGCGCTGGAGCAAGCCGGTTCGCGCCGCGACGTCGCAGTGAGCGCACTGCTGAGTTACTACGAGAGCGAGGATCGCGACTGGCCGCAAGCGTCGGCCGCTCTCGATCGTGCTGAGCGAGCCGTTCGAGAGCAGGGCTCCGTGAGCGATCCGTCGGCGATCGTATCGCTGGCAGCAGCGCTCGCGGTGCGGCACGAATCGGCGACGGCGCTGGCGTGGCTCGCACGCATCGACGTACCGAGCCGAAGGCTCTTTGCGAACGATCCGCGCCTGGACGCATTGCGCGGCGACCCGCTCTTCGCGCGCTGGCTGCACGCGACGTAGTGCGCGAAATCTACGGCACGATCGCGCGGCGTCTGCGCGACGAAGAGCCTTTTGCGGTTGCGACGCTGATCGCGACGCGAGGAGCGAAAGCCTCTGCAGTAGGGACGTCGCTCGTCGTCGACGCCGATGGATCGTTCGCCGGGGACATCGGTGCCGGATGCCACGAAGGAACGATCGTGGAGCGCGCGCTCGCGATGCTCGGCGAAAGCAGTACGGCTCCGGTGCGGCTGCCCTTCGAGCTCGACGACGAGCTCTTGGCGGGAACGGGCTGCGGGGCGTCCCTCGACGTCGTCGTCTGGAGGCCGCAACGCGCCTTCGAAGAGACGGCTCAGGCGATCGCCGCCGGCGAGCGCGACGTCACATTCGACCTCGACGGTGAAACGATCGTCGTCGGGCGCCGGCCACGTCTGCTCATCGTCGGTGCAACGGCGCTCGCCGCAGAGCTGACCGCGCTCGCGCAGCGCGCCGATTACGTCGTGACGGTCGTCGATCCGCGTCCGCCGTTCGCGACGCGAGAGCGCCATCCGACCGCCGACGAGCTGCTGCTCACGTGGCCCGACGATCCCGTTGCCGTCGCGCGCGCGCAAGAGGCAGTGGCGATTGCCGTCGTGTCGCACGACCTCAAGCTCGATCTTCCGGCGCTGCGAACGGCTCTGGGATCGCTCGCAGCGTACGTCGGGCTTCTCGGGAACCGGCGCGTGCAGGCGGCGCGGCGCGCGGCATTGCTCGCAGAGGGCTACGAACGCGTGCAGATCGCGCGCATCCGCGGACCGGCCGGCCTCGATCTCGGCGGCGTCACCGACGGCGAGACCGCGGTCTCGATTCTTGCCGAGATGATCGCGGTGCAGCGGGAGCGCTCGGGCGAGCCGCTCTCACGCGGCAACGGCCCGATCCATTTGTAAGCGGGTTTTAAGCTCTGGCAGCCGCTTCTTGCGCGAGCCGCGCGTCGGCTTCGGGCGGCCAGTTCGATGCCGTGATGCTCTCCGGCGCGAAGCGCATGTAGATGATCGGAATCAGCAGCAGCGTCAGGACGAGCGAGCTCAGCACGCCGCCGATGACGACGATCGCGAGGCTCGAGCGCGTGGAAGACCCCGGCTCGATCGCGATCGCCAGCGGCAACATTGCCGCGACGATCGAGAAGCTCGTCATCACGATTGGCCTGAATCGCGTGAACGCGCTCTCTTTGATCGCGGCGAGCTTGTCGCGCCCGCGCCCCCGCAGCGTGTTGGCGTAATCGACGAGCAAGATGCCGTTCTTGGTCGCGATGCCCACCAGCAAGATCGTGCCGATCAGCGAGAAGAGATTGAGCGTCTGATGCGTGATCAGCAGGGCGCCGATCGCGCCCACGGCGGCGACCGGTACGGAGAAGATGATGATGAACGGCGAGCTGTAGCTGTTGTACAGTGCGATCATCAGCAAGAAGACCAAGATGACCGAGATCACGAGAGAGGTTCCCATGCCGACCAGCGTTTGGTGCATGAAGTCCTGTTGCCCGAGCGGTGCGGGCCGAACGACGACGTTCGGCGGCAGGTGAAGCGAGTGGAGCTGCTTCATGAAGGCCCGCTCGACGTTCGAGAGTGAGGCCCCGGGTGCGACGTTCGCGTCGACGTGAATGACCGTGTTGCGGTTCGTGCGCGTGATGAACGGCGGCGTTGGCGTCCACGCGAAGGACGCGAAGTCTCCGAGGTGCACGATGTTGCCGGCGTTCGTGCGGATCGGGATTGCCGAGAGCGTGGCGAGGCTGGTTTGATCTGCGAGCGGATAGATCACTTGCACCTGCTCGAGGCCGGCGCGCGTCTCGAACTGCGTCGCGACGTTGCCGCCGAACGCCGCTCCGGCCGCCTCCGCGGCTTGGCCGAGGTCGACGTCGAGCGCCTGGGCCTTCTGGCGGTTGAAGATGACCGAGACCTCCGGCGCGAGATCCTGAGCGGAGCTGTTGACGCTCGTCGCACCCGGCACCGTGTGCAGCAGCGCCAACACGCGTTGCGCGTACGGCGTCGGATCGCCGCCGGTGAGATCGGAGACGAGGAAGTCGAGCGGCTGCGCGTTGCCGCCGCCGGTTCCGGAGGCGGGAATCACCGACGTGGGCACGTTCGGTAACACGCGGTGGGCCAGCGTGCGGTACTGCGCCACCCAGTAGTAGGTCGAGTGTTTGCGCGCGTCCTTGAGGAAGATGTGGATCTGCGCGACGTCCGGTTGCACGACGAAGCCGCCGAACGACGCGGAGTACGCGCCCGCGACGGTCGTCTCGTGCTGGAGATCGGACGTGTTGTCGATCGCGGCCTCGAGCCTATACGCACCGGCGCGCACCCGATCGATCGGCGTCCCCTCAGGGTAGTTGATCTGAACGAAGATCTCGCCGCGATCGACCGGCGGGATGAACGTCTCGCCGACGACGCCGAGCGGCACGAGTGCGACCGAGAGAACGAAGCTCAAGAAACAGCCTACGACGACCGTTGCGCGGTGGTCGAAGGCCCACGGCAGCGCTTTGTGCGCGTACCAGCTGCGAACGTTGTCGAATCCGCGGCCGAACGCCTCGACGACGCGCCAGGGCTTCCAGTGCGACTTCAGCGCCCACAACCCGGCGAGCGTCGGCGTAATAGTGAAAGAGATGAAGAGCGACGTGAGCGTCGAGATCACGATCACGAGGGCAAACTCGACGAGAAAGCGGCCGACTTGCCCCGGGATGAACGCGATCGGCAGGAAGACGACGACGTCGACGAGCGTGATGACGACCGCCGCGGCGCCGATCTCCATGCGGCCTTCATAGGCCGCTTCTTCCGGCGGTTGCTTGAGCTCGCGGAAGTGCCGCTCGATGTTCTCCAGGACGACCGTCGAGTCGTCGACGAGGATGCCGATGACGAGCGTCATCGCGAGCATCGAGATCGTGTCGATCGTCATGCCCATCATCTTCATCACCGTGAGCGTGATCGCGAGCGACGTCGGGATGGCGATGCAGACCACGATCGCGCTGCGCCACGAGCGCAAGAAGAAGAGCATCGCGATCGCCGTGAGGAAGATCGCCTCCAACAGCGTGTGCGTGACGGCAGTGATCTGCTGCTGCGTGAAGCGCGACGCGACGTTGATGACTTCGAACTGAATGGCGGGAAACTCGTGTTCGAGCTGCGGCAGCGCACGCAAGAACGCGTTCGACGCGTCGACCTCGCTCGCGTCGGCGGTCTTCTGCACCGACAGGAAGAAGCCGCGGCGCCCGTTGATGCGCGCGTACTGGAGCTGCGGCTCGTTGCCCGCGACGACGCGTGCGACGTCCCCGACGCGGGTGACCTGAGCGGAGGCGGTCCAAGGGTCGACGGTTCCGGGAAGGCCGGAGACGCCTGCCGCGTACGACTGCGTTTGGCCGGCGGTCTGGGAGGAGCGCGCAGCACTTCCCGCGGTGATGATCGGCAGCGCTTTGACCTCATCGATGTTCTGAACGTCACCGCGGACGTCGATGATCGTTTGGCGGCCGGGCTGGTACGCGTATCCGCCGGGAACGCGCTGGTTCTCGGCCGAGATGGTGTTGATGACGTCGTTGATGGTGAGGTTACGCGCGGCAAGCTTTGCAGGATCCACCTCGACCTCGTAGGCGGGCGTGACGGTGCCGCCGACGTCCGCGTACGAGATGCCCGGGATCTGCTGAACCTGAGGAACGACGACGTTGTTGGCGTAGAGGGCCAGCTGCGCGGGCGTGAGCTTTGCCGAGTACATCGCGAGCGTCACGACCGTCTCTTCGCCAGGGTCGCGGATGTCGACGGTAGGCGCCTGCATGTTCGTCGGCAGCTGGCGTTCGGCGGCTTGGACGGCTTTCTCCGTCAGCGCGAGATCGGTCGCCTCGTTGGAAGACAGCGAGAAGCTTGCGGAGATTCGCGCCCGCCCTTGCTGAACGACCGAGTTGATGTTGTCGAGGCCGGTCGTTCCGGCGAGGTTCTCTTCGATCGGCGCCACGATGTTGTCGCGCATCTCCGTTACGGAGGCGCCGCTGTAGCCGGCTTCGACCGTGATCGTCGGCCGAGAGACGTTCGGGAAGTACTCCTTGACGATCGTGGCGAGCGAGACGATGCCGCCGAAGAGCATGAGCGATACGATGACGAAAACGAGCGTCGGCCGCTTCAGGAAGAGCCGCGTCAGGTTCACTGCAGTGAGACTTTCTGACCGCTGCCGACGCTGGCCAAGCCGTTGTTGACCACGCGCGTGCCGGACGCGATGCCCGTTACCACCGAGGTAACGCCGTCGTTGCCGATCTCGTTGACCTGCGCGACGTGAATGACGTGCTGCGCGTCCACCGTCATGATCGCCGTGTGGTTTTCGTCCGTGAAGGCGCTCTCCGGAACGCGCACGCCGCGCAGCGCCGGCAGCGCAACGGATGCTTGCACGGACATGCCCGGCCGGAGCCGCCGTTGCGGATTATGCAGCAGAACCTTCACGGTGAAGTCCGTCGATCCGGGGACGATTTCGTTCAGGACCCCGACGACCGTTCCCGGCGCTCGCAGGCCGAGGTCCGATGCGTCGACGGTCGCCGGAGCGCCGACGGCGACGTGCGCGATCTGCACGCCCGAGCCGTGGACGACCGCGTAGACCGGATCGATCTGCTGGATCGTGAAGATCTGCCGATTGCCAGGGTACTCCCCGGGATTGAGGTTGCGATTGACGACGACGCCGTCGATTGGCGATACGATCGTGGCCTTCGCCATCTGCACGCGCACTTGCTCGGCTGCCGCTCGCGCCTGCGCGACGGCTGCCGCCTGGAGCCCGCTGCCCGCGATCGAGCCATTCGCTTGGACGTTGGCCTGGGCGGTGCGAACGGCTTGCTCGTCGTTACGGACGACTTCGAGCTGATTGTCGTAGGTCTGTTGCGAGAGATAGCCGTGGCTGAGCAGCGCACGATCGCGGGTCAGGTTCAGCTGATCGGTGTGGAGCGTCGTTTCGGCTTGTTGAAGGGTATTGACCGCTTGCGAGATCGACAAGCCGCCCTGATAGACGGCGTGCGACGTGTTCGCCTCGTCTGCGGCGAGCTGCGCCTGGAGGTCGGCGGTATCGAGCCGAGCGAGCACCTCGCCGCGATAGACGGTGTCGCCCTCTTGCACGTAGACGCCGTCGGCCGCCTCGACGAGTGTGGTCTGGATCGCAACGTTTTCGTATGGGGCGATGATGCCCGCAAGCTGCGAGGCGGGGTGAATCGCCCCGAAGGTAGCGATCGAAGTCGCGACATACGGGGGCGCTGCCGGCCCTTGCGCCCCGCCCCGGCCGTGGCCTGCGCACCCGGCCATGAGCATAACGAAAGAGAGTCCGGCGCATGCGAGAAGCGGCCGGCCCAGGCTCCTTCGAGGTGCAAAGCGAGCAGTGGTCACTGACGAAATCTTACCCATAGAGGCTATCCGCAGGACCTTCGAACGGTCTGAGAAGCTTGCCCCCGGCGTTTGAGCCCCATGCCTTGTCGGCGCCGAAACCGGCGTGATAGCATACCTAGGCTATGAACGACTATGAGGTCACGTACATTTTGCGTCCCAGTCTCGAGGAGACCGAGATCGACGAGCGCTCGAACGCCATTGCCGAGATCATTCGTGCTCAGGGCGGTCAAGTCGTCTCCGTCGAGAAACTCGGCAAGAAGCGTCTCGCCTACGAGATCGCGGACGCGCGGGAGGGCAGCTACGTGGCGATGCAGTTCAACGCGTCGCCGGCTGCGGCCAAGGAACTGGAGCGCCAGTTGCGATTGCACGAGGACGTCCTGCGAGAGCTCCTGATCCGGCTCGACAAACAAGCCCTGGCACAGATGGCGATCGCTAGGGCCGCCCAGCCCCGGCTGGAGGAGGCAGAGGAGAGCGCTGAGGCCCTTCCCTAAGAGTGCCCACCAGTGGGCATAGATTGGTCCTAGGATCGGACTGCACTAGCACCGTGACACTGCGAAAGAGAGAGAAACATCATGGCAGGATCCTATAACCGGGTGATTTTGGTCGGTAACCTCACGCGCGATCCGGAGATCCGGTACACGCAGTCGGGCAAAGCGGTGACGAAGTTTTCGCTCGCGGTCAACAACCCGCGCAACAAAGAGGAGACGACGTTCGTGGACATCGTGGCGTGGGATCGCCTCGGCGAGACTTGCAACACGTACCTCAAGAAGGGGCAGAACACGCTCGTCGAGGGGCGCCTCGTCATTCGTTCCTACGATGACAAGGATGGCAACAAGCGCAAAGCAACAGAAGTCGTCATCGACAACATGCAGATGCTCGGAAGCCGTCGCGACGGTGGAAGCGGCGGTACGGGTGAGGAGGAGTTCGCTCCCGTCGGTGCGCGCGCAGCGGCAGCCCCGAACGGAACGGGCGACGCCTTCAGCGGCGACGATCTCGACGACGAAATTCCGTTCTAGCGTTCTGATGCTGACTCACCCTAACTATCGAAAACCGGCAGTTAGGTGGAAATGGCTCTAAAAATGTAAATGCCGCGACGGCACCAATTGAGACAAGTGAGACAAGCAAAAACGCCCCGTCAAACGGGGCGTTTTTCGCATCATTGCGGTTGCGATGCAAACAAGTGCGGGTGTCAGATATCGGTCGAGTTTCCACCTAACTGGGCGATAATTCCCATCTAACTCGCCGTCCGCATTTTCCATCGAACTCGATTGGGCGAACGAAAAGGGCCTGGACATTCGATCGTCAAGAAAGCCGATTCGCAAGGAATCGCGATATCCGACGGTCATTCGATAAGAGCAGTAGCGGGATACAACGACGCTGGAGAGCTCGCAGTCGACCGACTTCGAAAAACCCCTTATCTTCGGACCCTAGCTCCCGGGGCAGCGCGCCGCTTTAATGCAGTCTGGGGTTTAGGATTCTGGGATTGGGGAGATGTCGTGCTCTTCTATGAAGCGCGTCCCATCCCAAACAAGTGCCACGTCGCCGGCGATCGCCGCGTGCTTGACAAGATGCGGAGTAAAGGCACCGACGCAGTGGCCGCCGTGTGTGTTGCGCACGCTGTCGAAGTGTAGCCCCGGGATACTTTGCTTCTGTTGGTATCGCCCGAATGTGCGAGCTGCACGATAGTCGTTCGGATCGTATATCTCGGTGGGGACGTCTTTGTCGACCGCGACTCGAATATCGTGGACTTTGCCGGCTACATCGATCGCGAGCTTCTTTTTCCGTGAATCTTGTTTGGGGGCATTGCCGTCGGCGAATATGCGCGCAAGATGATGCGCTGTTTCTCTAACTGCGGTGGTGATCGAATTTGCAGCGTACAATATCCCGTAGGACCCATCGCTGAAGCGGCTCGGGTTTGGAAACTCGAAGGGGCGCATGATGTACCCCTTGATGGTTTCGTCGGATGACGTCCCGCGCGCACGCCCAATGAGGCCGGTGAGCGCTTTCAGTTCATCGGGATTGTCCACGAGCGATTCGACAGCAGTGCTGCGTAGCGGGTATGCGAGACGGATGAACGGTGCATTGAGTGTGACGATCATGCGAATGTCTGCTGCAAATAACGGTGCACGTCGACGAGTGCGGTAAAGCTGCCCGAGAGCATGAGATCGGCGGGTTTCTTCTCTCCGAAGGCTAGGTTGGGCTCCTGAATCCAGCGATCGGCGTAGTCGCTATCGCCAAAGATGGTGTGAAGGGCGTCGTAGATCCCGACGACGTGTCCAATGCGCTCGAGGACGTCTTGATCGAGGGCTGCCGGCGTATTCTCGTACCAGGAGCGAACGGTGCGCGGTTTGCTGCCTAAGAGCGTCGGGAGGTCTTGCCGGTGGAGGTGCCATCGCTCTGCGACGCGCTCGGCAGCTTTGAGGGCCGTAGCAGGTGCGATCGCAAGGGCGGGATCAAGGATGGTTGTCATTGGTTCCTCTGGTGGCTGTTCTGCCATAATATAGCACAACATAGGCGGAATTGCCATGCACCCGTGGCCGGCCGGTCGAGAAGGTTGAGGTCCGCTAGGCTTTGGTCGGGCGTAGACAGCTTATTTACTTTGTATTACAAAGTTAACGATGCGATCCCCGCTAGTGCTCGCCAGTTAGGACGAAATGTGCCTAAAACGTGAGACTAACGCCGTTCTATCGTTCTAGCGTTCTAGGGACAACGCCAAGGAGTGGGCTCGCCTACTGGCCGCAGGCGGCGCCGGTGCCCTCCGTCGTACAGCCGCTAGCTGCCGAAATGTAGCCCATGCCTGACGTCGAGTTCGTGCTTCCTTTTGAGAGCGGATACATTGCGGAGAGCGGCGCAGGCATATGGTGCGCGTTTACCGACTGCGCACCGGCGCCGTGTCGTTGGTCGAGCACCACGGCGACGTACACGAGTTCGCCGAGGAAAACGCCGGAGAAGTCGACGGCGGAGAGCTGCCACGAAATCGTGTCGCCTGTCGGCACGGTCATCGATGAGAAGCCGGCGAGCGTGATGTTCGGAAAGGTATACGTCGACCGCGTCGCTTTGAGGAAACCGTCGGACACGAAAGCGAGATTCCAGCCGTCCTGACCGTTGCCTGAATACCACGGCTGACTTATCAGGTAACCGCTGACGCCGCCGCGCGGAGCGTGCAGACCGTTGAAATCGAGCGTATACTGCGGCTGCGAGGTGACGTCGGGGCCGTTCGCGTTCCACACGTCCGGCATCTCCATGCTCGACGGCAGCGACGCCCCGTATTGCATCGCCTCGACGAGGTTCGTGGATCCTGAGCCGAAAATATACGCTGTTCCGTCAGCGGTGTAGAAATCGTTTGCGCTGACGTCTCCGGCAGCGATTGTCGGATACGTAACCGTCGGGGTGGGGTAAGGAGCGTTTGCGAGGCTGAGCTGGTGCCAGAGGTCGCCGAACGAGACGGTATAGCCCTGCGTCTCGCCAGTCCAGGGCGGATTATTCGTCCAGGACACGGTCTTGTTCGCGCCGACGGCGTCGCCGGCCGAGTATACGATGTTTTGCGTCGCGCCGCTTGCCGTAACGTCGACGTTCGGATACGTCTTGACGGCGAGCACGTTGAGATTCACGTCATATGCAAAGCTGAGGACGTCCTGCGTCGCGACCGGTACGGTCATCGAGTAGCTGCCGCTGGTAGCGTTGGTTGGAGTAGCCTGGTCGTCGACGTCGACGCCGACCGTGTTTGCGATTGCCGTCGCGTCGTACGTTCCCGAAAGGGTCGCGTATTGCGGCAGGCTGCAGGGAATCGGAACCGTGTTGAACTCCTGCGTCGTCGATTGGATGACGGCCGTCGGCTGCCACCCCACTCGTTGCGGGCGAACTCCCGTTCCCCTTTGCGCCGGAAGTATATCGGGACAGGTATAGGCGACGCCGTACGCCGTGCCATTCGTCGTCTCGAACGTCGTCTGGCCCGGTGCGAGCAGCTTCCACGGCGAATGCGGACTCGTCTGGTATGCAACGGTCGCGGATCCCGAGATGACGACTGTCACGATGTTCCCGCCGAAGGGTGGATTGTACGCCGTGCCCGTGCTCGTACACGCTGCGAGTACCGCCGCAGCGACGACGCCGGCCACGATAGAACGGGTCCTCATTGCTCCTCCTCGCACGCAAACGAGGCAATGCTGACGCTAGCACGCCTCACATGAAGGGCGCCTGTTCGCTTATGCACTCGCGCGTCCTGTGCGCCAGCGCGTCCTGCCCGCGGAGGCCGCTTTAACTGCAGACGTTCACTCGTTTACGCGCTCACTTTTTTGCGCGCCGTCCCCCCCACGGGATCGCGCACGTTGCGCCGATGCACCTCCGTGAGGAGCTGTCCTTCAGTGGCGACGACCTCGACGACGCGCCGGGGCGTTGACGACAGCAGCGAGAATGGCTATCTTGTAAGGGATGAGTGGTAAGGAGTTCAAAGCAAGGATTACGAGTAAGAACCAGTTGACGCTGCCCGCCGGCATCAGTGCTCTGTTTCACGTCGGCCCCGGCGACGATCTTCGCTTTGAGGTTCAAGACGACGGCACGGTCACGGTGGCCCCTCCGGCCGTTCGCGAGCGATTGGCCCCGCTCGTCGGCACATGGAGAGCCGGCGAAGGCTTGGAGGCCGCCGAAATTGACACGTGGCTTCGCGACGTCCGAGGTCATGATGACTACGATGACCGCGCTTGACACGAACATCGTGATCGATTTGGGTGCCGGCACCTCGTTGGCCGCCGACGCTGCGTTGCGGGCGATCGAATCAGCGAGCCGAAATAGCGGCGTCGTGATCTGCGCAGCAGTCTATGCGGAGCTGCGTGCGTCGCCGGCCGTTCATCGTAACGACATCGATGAGGTGTTGCGTTTGTCAGGAATTGCGATAGATACTGCGCTCGCGCTCGACGTTTGGGCGCACGCCGGCGTCGCGTTCGGTGCGTACGCTTGCCGGCGCAAGGCATCGGGCGCAGGCATTCCTCGCCGTATCCTCGCTGACTTTCTCATCGGTGCCCATGCCTACGCTGTCGGGAGCCTCGTGACGCGCGACGCCGCGTTTTACCGGCGCGCATTCCCCGAACTACGTGTCGTCGAGGTGCGATGATTGAGACTCAAGAGGCCAGTTGCTCCTCAACTCTTCAACGCGGAGCGCGCGCCAGCCCGGCGTGATCGATCAGCCGCGTGTAACTGCGGCGATCGACCACGAGGAGCATGCTCGCGAGGAAGACGAGCATGAAGACGACCGCGCTGCCGAACGCCATCGGAAAGCCGTAGCGCGTCGCGAGCCACGTCAGGATGAGCGAGTTGAGCGCGCCCATGACGTTGAGCGCACCGTTGTAGATGCCGTAGACGAAACCCGTCGAGGCTTGATTCGGTGAGATGTCGAGAACGTTGACTGCCCAAGCACCGACGGTGACGTTCATGAGGAGCTGTGCCAGCCCGAGAAGAACCGCGGTCTCGCCCGCGAGCGCGGCGCGCGCGCTGAAGAGCGATGCGACGACGCACGCGACCGCGAAGATCATCGGAAGGCACGAGCCGATGCGCCGTGCGGTGAGGCGGTCGAAGCGGCGAACGAGCCAGTCGTTGAATGGGCCGGAGATGATGAAGCCGAGGAAGCCGAGCAACCCGCCGAGGCTCGCCCACGCCGAGCTCTTGAGAATGCTCATGTGGAACGTGTAGTACATGTAGCTCGGCACCCAATACAAAAATGTGAAGAGGATGTAGCCGAACGTCAGATAGACGAACAGCATCCCGAGGCCGGTCCGGCTAAAGATGACGGCTTTGATGCCGGGCCAGTCGGCGCGCTGATGTGCGTGATCGGGATGGTCGCGAACGATGCCGATCCAAAGCGGAAGAAGCAGCAATCCCGCCGCACCGAAGACGATGAACGTCCACTGCCAGCCGAACCTCACGAGAATGAGGCCGGCGAGCAGCGTCCCCACCGCCGGCCCGAGGAACTGGCCGGAGCCCGCCCACGTGTAGAGCGTCGATCGCTCTGAGGGCCGAGCCCATGTATTTGCGCACTTCGCGTTGAGCGGCCAAATCGGCGCCTCACCGGCGCCCATGAGGCCGCGCACGAGGTACCAGGCCGCGAGCGATCCGGCGAACGGCGTGAGAATCGTGAAGACCGACCACCATCCGAGCGTCACCACGAGTCCCCAGCGCAGGCCGAGCCGGTCGACGAGCCAGCCGCCGGGAAAGTTGAAGATTGCATAAACGATCGCCCATGCGAACCCGATCGCTCCGATTTGCTGAAGAGTGAAGCCGAACGTGTGTCGAATCGCCGGAATCGAAACGGAGAAGTTCACCCGGTCCATATAGTTGATGAAGATGCCCGCGAACATCAGTGCAAAGACCAGGTATCTGCGAGACGTCATCGCAGCTCTCTTCTTCATATGAAGCCGACGCCATTCCGCTTCGTATTCATCATCGGCGTCGTCAGCCTCTTCGCCGACATGACGTACGAGGGCGGTCGCAGCATCGCCGGCCCGTTTCTCGCTCACCTCGGTGCGACGGGGTTGATCGTCGGGCTCATCGCCGGCCTTGGAGAGCTCATCGGGTACGGCTTTCGCATCGTCAGCGGAGTCGTGGCGGACCGCACGCGCCGGTATTGGCCGATCACGTTTCTCGGCTACGGGGTCAACGTGCTCAGCGTTCCTGCGCTCGCGCTCGCGCACGCGTGGCCGGCGGCCGGGGCGCTGCTCGTCGGGGAGCGCTTCGGGCGCGGCATTCGCAAACCGGCGGTCTCGGCCATGCTCGCTCATGCCGGCTCGCAGATCGGCCAGGGCTGGGTATTCGGCTTCCACGAGTCGATGGATCAAGCCGGGGCGACGGTCGGCCCGCTGCTCGTCGCGGCGGTGCTTGCATTCCAGGGTGGATTCGCAGGCGCATTCGGCGTGCTCGCGATCCCCGGCGTCCTGGCGCTCCTCGCACTGACGTTCGCGCGCGCGCAGTATCCCTCACCGCGCGATCTCGAGCCGCACCCGGCGCCACGCATCGAGCATTTCGGCCGTGCCTATTGGATCTACGCCGGAGCCGGAGCATGCGTTGCGGCAGGGTTCGCGGATTTCGCACTCGTGTCGTTCCACTTTAGCAAAGCGCACGTCATCGCGAACCACTTCATTCCCATCCTTTATGCCGTCGCGATGCTCGTCGGCGCCGTTGGCGCGCCGTTCTTCGGCCGGTTCTACGACCGCTCCCCGCTTACGACGGTGCTCGGCGCCTTTGCGCTGGCGGCGTTTTTCGCGCCGCTGTGTTTTCTCGGCAACGAGCCGATGGCGATCGCGGGCGTGGTCCTGTGGGGGCTCGGCATGGCCGCCCAGGAGACGCTGCTTCCGTCGATCGTCTCGGGGCTGATTCCGGCCGCGCAGCGTGCGACGGCGCTGGGCACGTTCGACGGCATCTACGGTATCGCGTGGTTCGCCGGCAGTGCGGCGATGGGGGCGCTCTACGATCGCTCGCTGCTCGCGGTCGTGATCTTTTCGGTCGCGTTGCAGATCGCCTCGCTGCCGCTCTTCATCGTCGCGGCGCGCGCCCGCGGGCAGGCGCGGGGCTAATGGCAAAACTCTACTTCCGCTACTCGGCGATGAATGCCGGCAAGTCGACGGCACTCCTGCAGGTCGCGTACAACTACGGAGAGCACGGCCGCCCGGTGTGGATCTTCACGTCGGTTTTGGACGATCGCTACGGCGTGGGAATCATCACGTCTCGTCTCGGTCCGCAGCGCGGCGCGGCAACGTACGACACGACGTTCGATTTCTTCGCCGGCGTCAAGGAGGCAAGCGACGCGGCGTGCATTCTCGTCGACGAAGCGCAGTTTCTCACGGCCGAGCAGGTCCGCCAGCTTCATCGCGCCGCGCACGAGCTGGGGGTGCCCGTGATCTGCTACGGCTTGCGCAGCGATTTTCGCGGCGAGCCGTTTCCCGGCTCCGCGTACCTCTTGACGCTCGCAGATAGCATCGAGGAGCTCAAGACCGTATGTGCGTGCGGGAAGAAGGCGACGATGAACGTGCGGATCGACGCGCAGGGGAAACGCGTCACCGAGGGAGAGCAGATCGGCATCGAAGGGAAGCACCACTACGTTCAAGTCTGCGGGAGCTGTTTCTATCGCGAAGCGTGATCTGCGCGTCGGAGCGTTCCTCCACGCGACGCTTTCGGGCTACGTCGAGGATTTTTCGGCCTGCGATCTGCAGCTCGAGCGCGGCAGCGCCGATCCCGAGATCGTGCACGACGCTCGCGTCGCGGTGCGCCGGTTGCGCTCGGCGTTGCGCACGTTCGAAACCGCGCTCGATCCCGGCTGGGCGCGAAACGTGCGCGAGACGTTGCGCGGATTGAGCGACGAGCTCTCGGAGGCGCGCGACGCCGACGTCATGGTCGAGCGCATGCGCGCGGCGCTCGCCGATATCGACCCCGCCGATCGCCCCAGCGCCGGCGAGATTCTCGCGCTCTTCGAACAACGGCGCCGGGAGGCATACGACCGGATCGCTGCAACGCGGCGCAGCAGAGAGTACGGCGAGGTCATGCGTGCGCTGCAGGGCGCAGCCGAGCCGCCGGTGCTCGCGGCTCGTGCGGCGGATCGGGCGAGGACGCTGATTGTGCCGGTGCTCGAGGACGTCTACAAGCGCTTGCGCAAGCGGGTGCGCCGGTGCGGGCCCGGACCGAGTGACGAAGCGCTGCATGCAGTGCGCATCGCGGCCAAGCATCTGCGCTATGCGCTCGAGGCGCTGGCCCCCATCGACATGTCTCCGCCGCGGCGCGTGGCGAAGTGCGTCGTGCGCCTGCAGGACGTACTTGGCGAAGAGCACGACGCGGCAGGGGCGGCGCGGCGGCTGCGTGAGTTCTCCGCCGATCCGAAACACGCGTTCGCCGCTGGGGCGATCGCCGCCGTCGAGCGGCGCGCCGTCGCGAAGGCGCGCTCCTCGTGGCTGGCCGAGTGGCACGGCGTCGAGCGCTGCATCCGGCGGGAGAGGAGGCGAGCGCCCGCGAGCGTATCCTGAGCGAGAGACTGGAGGCGCTCGTGCGAATCGGGTTCGTAGCAGGGCTGATCGTCGTTTTTGGCACGCTCGCGTTCTCGCGAACGGCTGCCGACACCCCATACCTCCCCACCGCCGTGACGGCGGCGCAGTTGTTGGCAAAAGCGAACGCGGCGGCGGGCACGTTGGCGTCGGGATCGTATCTCGTTATACGCCAGGTGAGCGGAAGCGATTGGAAGATGCTGCGCATGACGCAGATCGTCGGGAACGATTCGGTCACGATCGAGCAAGAAGGCTTGGGTCTGACGCAATCCTGGGGCACGTATCACGGGCAGAACTGGTTTCGCGACGAGAACGGCATCGTGATGCTCGAGAGCGGATTCCACGACACGGCCGATCCGAATTCCTTGGCATGGCAGCACGTCGCCGATCCCCAGTTTCACGTGCGCGTGCTCGGGTTGACGCAAGGCTCGCCGAGCGAGTACGTCGTCGAGGCGAACCCGCCCGGAGGCCAAGACCAGTACGAATACATCAACGCGCAGACGTTTCGGGTCGATCGCGTCGTCACGTTCGAGGTCGATCGACGCCGGCACGTCACGACGTACGCGGATTACCGCACGGCGTTCGGAAAGACCGTTGCATTCGACCTGCACCTCAGCGACGGGGATCCGGCGGACGACGAAGAGGTGCGCACGACGTCGTTCGCGAGCACGCCTACCGTTGATCCGGCCGCCGTCACCATGCCCACCACGACGCCCATGTTTAGCCTGCAGAACGGTCCGGTTCGCTTAGCCGCACGTTTTACGCACGACGACGGCTTCGTCGTCGGCGTGCAGATCAACGGCCAGACGCTCGACTTTACGCTAGACACGGGATCGTCGGAGCTGCTCCTCGATGAAGGGGCGGCGCGCCGGCTGGGTTTGACGATCTCCGGCGGCGAAGCCGTCGCATCCGACGTCACGTTCGGCAACGTCCACGTCCACCGCGTCGCGTTCTCGGTCGCCCCGATGACGCTCAGCTCGGGCCCGCACGCTCACGTGGTCGGACTTCTCGGATGTGATTTTCTCGCGAGCGCCATCGTCGGCTTCGATTTCAAGACGCGGCAAGTAACGCTCAACCCCTGGTCGGGCTTCGATCCGCATGCCCTCGGCGTACGCGCGATGCCGATACAAATGGACGACTGCGTGCCCCGCGTCGGCGCGAGCTTCGAGGGCGTTGCGGGCTCGTTCTTGCTCGATACCGGCGGCTTCGGAACCCTTCTCTACCACCATTACCTCGACAGGCTGCCGCGGGCCGGCGTCGCGCTGCGGACCGGAGAGGCGTCGCCGCAGGATCTCATCTTCGAATCGGTCGCCGGCGACGTGCACAGCCAGATCTACGACGTCCAGAACATGATCTTCGGGCCGCTTGGGTACCGCACCGGGCAAGTGGTCGTTCCGGACAGCAACCAGACCTTCCAGGATCCCGATTACGACGGCATCATCGGGCGCAACGTGCTTAAAGAGTACCTCTTCTATTTGGATTACAACGACGGCTTGCTGTTCATCAAGGACAATACGTAGCGCGAAGGAGAGCCGCCGGACGCGGCGAACAGACGTTCTCCCAACCGTCCCTCAGGGGACATGGCTAGGGTCGCGCGCCCACCGAGCGACGCGACCGCACGATCCACCTAGTCGAAAGGAAGAACGATGCCCGGTAAGCCTAAGCGCGCGACGAAAGAACGCCGCACAAAACGAAAGCCGTGCAGTTTCTGCATCGAGAAGGCGGTCGACGTGAGCTATCGCGACGTCAATCGTCTGCGCAAATACGTCTCCGAACGCGGGAAGATCGTACCGCGGCGCATCTCGGGCAACTGCGCGAAACACCAGCGCATGCTCACGGTCGCGGTAAAGCGTGCGCGCCTCATCGCATTTCTCCCGTTTGTTTCGGAGTGAAGCCCGCTCCATGAAAGTGATACTGCTCGGCGACGTCGCATCGCTCGGGCGCAAAGGCGACGTCGTGGACGTCGCCGAGGGCTACGCGCGCAACTTCCTCTTACCGCGGAGTCTCGCGCAGGAGGCCAGCAAAGGCGCGCTCGCGATGCTCGGCGAGCAGAAGAAAGCGAAGGACAAGCGGGACGCGCAAGTGCTCGCGGACGCGCGCGAGCTCGCGAGCCGAATCGAGGCGGCGACGCTCGCGGTGGCGGCACGTGCGGGCGGAAACGGCAAGCTCTTCGGCGCCGTGACGAATGCGGACGTCGCGGCGGCGATTGCCGCTGCCGTCTCGGTTCCGATCGACAAGCATAAGGTCGAGATCAAGCGTCAGATCAAGAGCCTCGGCTCGTATCCCGTCGAGGTAAAACTGCACAAGAGCGTCGTCGCGAAAACCACGGTCGACGTCGTCGCGTCGTAAGGACGCGGACGTGGAGCATCCGTATCGAGCGCGTCTTCGTCGAAAATACGGCGTCGAAGACGAGCTGAACCGCTACGTAACGGCCCTCTACGAGATGCTCTCGAGCGTCGTCGGCCAGGACAAGCTCGTCCTACGAGCCGGAAAGGTGGGCGCGCTGAAGATGATGCGTTCGTCCAGCCTCCCCGACCGCCTCTGCGCGCTCCAGCGCCTCGTTTTCGAAGACCCTACGGTCGAGCGCGCGACGACGCGAGCGCAGCAGCGCAAGGCAATCGGCGAGATCGAGGAGACGATGGCGAGCCTCATCGCGCAGAAGAGCGTCGAAGACGAGATCGAGCGGCGCGTGAACTCGAAGATGAACGAGCGCCACCACGAGTACCTCAAAGACCTCAAGCTCGAAACGCTTCGCGAGAGCGGAGATCCCGAGACGCCGGCGACGCGCGCGAAGCTCGAGGAACTCAACGCGCTGTCAGGACGCAGCCTCGCCGCCTCCGCGCTCCAGCGCTTGCGGCCGCAGGCGCTGCGCGAGATCGTCGGACAGGAGGCGGCCGTGCAAGCGCTACTCGCAAAGATCAGCTCGCCGTTTCCGCAGCACGTCATCCTCTACGGTCCGCCCGGCGTCGGCAAGACGACGGTGGCGCGCCTCGTGCTCGAGATCTCCAAGGCGCGGCCGAATACGCCGTTCGCAAAGGACGCACCGTTCGTCGAAGCGAGCGGGACGACGCTACGCTGGGACCCGCGCGAGACGACGAACCCGTTGCTCGGCAGCGTCCACGATCCGATCTATCAGGGCAGCCGCCGTGAGTTCGCGGAGTCGGGCATTCCGGAGCCCAAACTCGGGCTCGTCTCGCGCGCGCACGGCGGCGTGCTCTTCATCGACGAGATCGGTGAGATGGACCCGCTGCTGCAAACGCGCCTGCTGAAGGTCCTCGAGGACCGCAAGGTCACCTTCGAGTCGTCCTATTACGACGAGAACGCTCCGAACGTCCCGGAGTTCGTCAAGCGGCTCTTTCGAGAGGGCGCGCCGGCCGATTTTCTTTTGATCGGCGCGACGACGCGCGAGCCGGACGAGATCGATCCCGCGATCCGGTCGCGCTGCGCCGAGATATTCTTCGCGCCGCTGACGCAGGCGCAGATCGTCACCATCGTGCGCGGCGCGATCAAACGCCTCAACGCGAAGGCTGCGCGAGGCGTGGCGCCGCTGATCGCATCGTACACGATCGAGGGTCGCAAGGCGGTACAGATCGTCGCGGATGCGTACGGCCAAGCGCTCTTTCGTCTACCAGCATCGCCCCGTAAGGGGCGCACGCCGGCGGCCAAAGCGCTGACGATCGCCGAAGACGACGTTCGCGCGGTCGTCCAGACGAGCCGCCTGGTACGGCACACGCCCGTCCGCGCGCGCGCCACGCGTGAGGTCGGGAAGAGCTTCGGCCTCGGCGTGCTGCACTATACGGGTAGTCTCATCGAGATCGAGGCGGTCGCGTTCCGTGCGGGGCAGCCCGGCAAAGGCACCGTGCGCTTCAATCAGACGGCGGGCTCGATGGCCAAGGACTCCGTCTTCAACGCGACGAGCGTGCTGCGGGCCGTCACCGGCATCGATACCGGCGATTACGACATTCACATCAACGTCGTCGGCGGCGGCAACATCGACGGGCCTTCGGCGGGTTTGGCGATCTTTCTCGCGCTCTACTCGGCGATTCTCAAGCGGCCGCTTCCGCAGGACGTGGCGATCACGGGCGAGCTCTCCATTCAGGGCAAAGTGCGCGGTGTCGGCGGCGTGATCGAAAAACTCTACGCGGCGCGCCAGGCCGGCATGCGCGTCGCGTTCATCCCGCGAGAGAATCTGCGTGAGATCGACGCCACGCTCGCCGGCATGCGCGTCATACCGCTCGACTCGGTGCAGCAGGTGCTGCGGCGTTTGCATCTCCACAGGCCATCCACAAGGCGGTCCACCGAGCGGCGGCGCAGAGTCGGCACACGATCATGAGCGTTACCAGCCTTTCCGTCGTCGATCGCATTCCGCCGCACAATCTCGAAGCGGAGATGGGCGTCATCGGATCCGTGCTGGTCGATCGCGAGATGATGGCCGTCGTCGGCGAGATCGTCAAGGCCGCGGATTTCTACGCGCACGTGCACGAAGCGATCTTTGGAGCGCTGCAGGATCTCTTCGACCGCGGCGAGCCGATGGACAAGATCGCCCTTGCCGAGGAGCTGCGCCGACGCGACGCGCTCGAACGCGTCGGTGGTCTTCCGTATCTCAACACCCTGATGGACACGGTTCAAACCGCGGCGTCGGCGTCGTATTACGCGAAGATCGTGCGCGAGAAGGCGGTCCTGCGCGCGCTGATTCACGCCGGCACGGAGATCGGGCGGCTCGGGTACGAAGCGGAGGAAGACGTCGAAGGAGCGCTGGACCGCTCGCAGCAGATCGTCTACGATATCAGCGAGCACCGCGGGCACGCGGACTTCACGCCCGTCAAGCACCTCATGAAAGACGCGTTCGATTACATCGACCGCCTTTACCACATGCGCGGCGAGCGCACGGGCCTCACGGCCGGTTTTCGCGACATCGACGAGATGACGACGGGGTTCCAGCCCGGCAATCTCATCCTCATCGCGGCGCGCCCCGGCATGGGCAAGACGTCGTTCGCGCTCAACATGGCGGTTGCGGCTGCGCGCGAGGCCGAGGAACCGGTGGCGTTCTTCTCGCTCGAGATGTCGAACAACGAGCTGCTGCAGCGGTTGATTTGCTCCGAGGCGCGGCTCTCGATGCACGACCTGCGGCGTGGCAACATCAAGACGCACCAATGGGAAGACATCTCGCGCGCGATGGGCGTGCTGAACGATCTCCCGATCTATCTCGACGACTCAGGCGCCCTCACGGTCACCGAGCTTCGCTCGCGCGCGCGGCGTCTGAAAACGACGGGCGGTCTTGCCGCGATCTTCGTCGACTATCTTCAGCTCCTGCGTCCGGGCCAGCTCGCGCGCAACGTCAACCGGAACGAAGAGCTCTCCGACATCTGCCGGACGCTGAAGGTGACGGCGAAGGATCTCGAGGTCCCGATCGTCGCATGCGCTCAGTTGAACCGCGCCGTGGAAACGCGCAACGACAAGCGTCCGCTGCTTGCAGACTTGCGCGACTCCGGGAGTTTGGAGCAAGAATCGGACGTGGTCGCGTTTCTCTATCGCGACGGATACTACAATCCGGAAGGCCCCGATCCGACGGCGACCGAGTTCATCATCGCCAAGCACCGTAACGGGCCAACCGGGACGGTGCGCCTACGCTTCGAGCAGCAGTACACGCTCTTCGTCCCGTACGGCGACGAATCGCGCTACCCCGCGCCGTAAGGCTCGTCAGCCGGCGCGCAGCTCCGCGAAGAACTCCGACGCGCTGTCGCGCAAGACATCGAGCAGCCGCCCGAAGTGCGGGCGGATTTCCTCCGGCGTCACGACGCACAGCTCGATCGTGAAGAGGACGTCGTTCTCTTCCTCCCAGAGTGCCGACTTGACGAACTTCTTACGCGCGTTGAGCGCGTTGATGATGCGCATGACGCGTTCGCGCTCGGCGCCCTCCGGCAGAGACCAGCCCGAGCCAATCATCACGAAGTTCGGATCGTCGCGATAGCTGACGATGAAGTAGCGGTCGCCTTCGCTCTTGAACGCGACGCGTAACGCCTCGTCGTCGTCGTCGCGCGTGGAGAACAGTCCTTCCTCCTCGAGCGCGAGCTCGAGCGGAGCCAGCCGGTCGGAATCCACTAGAGCTTCCCTAGTCCCCCCGCGTCAAGGACTTGATGAACTTGTTGGCGGCGGCGCGGCTCTCGCTGCGATCGAGGATGCGCTCCAAGGCGGCGACGCCGGCTTCCCGCACGCGCGCCACGCTCGTCCAGAAGTCGCGCTGAAACTCTTGCAGCGACGCGCCCGCGCAGTCGAGCCTGACGACGAAGTTCTTTCCGTTTGGCGCCAGGACGAAGTGCACGTCCCCAACGTCGTTCGCAACGTCTTGGAGCGTCACCGCATTCTGCGCCCGCTCGCGCGCCCACGGTGGGATCTCGTATGCGGTTGCGATCGCGAAATGCGGCGGCTCGCCCTCGCGCGCGCCGACGGAGAAGACGTATCCGCGCGAACGGAACAGCAGCTCAGCCGCCGCGCCGTCGCCCACCGGGGCGACCTCGACGCGATGCCCCTCTATCTGGATGAAGCGCGCCAGTTCTTCGCGCAGGAGCGTCATTCGCGGCAGCGCGCCTCGGAAGCGCCCAGTCCTTCTTCAAGATACGACCGCGACAGCGCGACGTACTCTTCTGCGGCGAGCTCGATCCAGTGCGCCGCATCGCCGCCGAGAGACTTTTTGACTTTTGCCGGCGCGCCGGCGGCGACGACGTGGTCGGGAACCTGGTCGTTGGCGGCGACGACGCTTCCCGCGCCGATCAACGCGCCGGCGCCGATGCGCGCGCCGTTGAGCACGACGGCGTTGCTGCCGATCAGCGCGCGGTCCTCGATGACGCAGTCTTCCATCACCGCTGCATGGCCGATCGTCACGTCGTTGCCGATGCGCGTGGTGCAGCCTTCGCTCACGTGGATCACGGCATTATCCTGGATCGATGTGCGCGCCCCGACGCGTATCGGACCATTGTCCCCGCGCAGCACCGTCCCGAACCAGATGCTCGATTCCTCGCCGACCTCGACGTCGCCGATCAGCGTGGCAGTAGGGGCCACGAAAGCCGAGGGATGTACGCGCGGCCGCTTACCGCGATACTCCAGATACATGCCTAGGGCTGCTGCAGTTCCTCCACGCTCTCCTTCGCGAACTGCACGATCTGCGGGTCGAGCGACTCCTCCGCTGCGAGGAACTGCGCAACGGCGAGGTCGCGGCGGCCTACCTTGCGGTAGAGATACCCCAGCATGTAATGCAACCGGGCATCTGCCGGAGCCAGCGACAGCCCCTTGAGCGCCTCCTGCTGCGCCTGCGCGAGCATGCCGTGCTCCTCGTCGTCGAACGCGATGTTGACGTACGCATCGGCTCCGTACGGCCAGACGTACAGCGCGCGCTCGTAGTCGGTAACCGCCGCCTGCCACTCACCGCGTGCATCGTTGAGCCGGCCCATGCTCAGAAGCGCTTCGGGCGCCTCGGGTGCCAAGCGGTAGGCGTGATCGAGCGCAGCCTGTGCTTGGTCGTAGTTGCGCTCCTGAATCTCGAGCAGCCCGAGCGCATCGAGGCAGCCGTAGTTCGAGGGGTCGAGCGTAAGGCAGTGCGTCAGCGTCTGCTCGGCAGCGTCGTTGGCGCGTTCTGCGACCTGCGCGAGGCCGAGGCCCTCGAGCGCTTCGAGAGAGTTCGGATCGATCGCGACCGCGCGCTGGAACTCGAGCGCGGCATCGCGCGGAAGGTAGAGCGCTCCGAAGAGCTGTGCTGCATCCAGTTGCGCGTTCACGTCATTTGGATGCTGCTGCGCGTTGCGGCGCATCTGCTCGCGAAACGCCACGAGGTCGCCCTTGCGCTGATGCAGCAGAACGAGATAGTAGGCCGATTCGATGTCCGGAAGGCTCTCTTGAAACTGCGCGATCGCTTCGTCGACGCGATTTTCGACCGTGTAGAGCTTCCCGAGGCTCGTGTGCAGGCTGCGATCCAGCGGATACTCGACCAGCATCTGCCGGTAGAGCAGCTCGGCATCGTGGAAGTCGCCGTTACTGACGTAGAGATCGCCGAGGAATCCCTCGACGGCGCCCTCCTCGGGATGGTTGATGATATATCGCTGAAGCGCGAGGACGGCGCCGGGCAGATCGTGCGCGGCTATGCGATCGCGCGCGAAGCGCAACGCGTGGTTCGGATCCGAGATCGTGGAAATGGCAGCATTTTGAAACGTAATGTCGTCGGCCTTGGCGGCTGCGGCGGCACACCATGTCAGCGCCCCCGCCGCCAGGGCGAGGGTCAGAAGCCGGTGCCCCTGCTTCATGGAATCCTACTTCGCCGCGCCGAAGCCACTAGCATGCACCGCCACCGTACCCCCCTACGCGGCGTCAAGGCCGTCCCCCGGCCGAAATCGGACGAGCCCGGTTACTCCCCCGTCAACTACCGGTACGCCGGCCAGGAGGGGAGCATCCACGAGGTGGTCGAGGTCGGCGGGCGCGAGCTTGCCAAGGTCGGCTTCAAGGACCGCAAGATCGTCTACTACTATCTGGAGGATCTGGAGCTCGATCCCACCGCCGAGCGAGGCACGTTCCACGACTCCGAGGAGTGACAAACCCAAAGCAGGAAGACGCGGCGCCGTCGCGCACGAACGGATGCTCGCCTCGCTTCAAACGCCGACGTAGCTCAGTTGGTAGAGCAGCGGTTTCGTAAACCGCAGGTCATCGGTTCGAGTCCGATCGTCGGCTCCAGGACGGGCGGCTAGGAGGCCTAGGAGCCCTAGCGCAGACCCGCGTACCGGACTTTGCCGCTCACGATGTCGCGCACCCGTTGCGGGACGTCGTCGCCGATGGTTTCGTTCACGCTATCGTCCCACGCCCAGACCATCAGCGTGCGAAGCTCGCTCGCGCCGAACGCGAGGCGCTCCTCCACGAAGGTCTTTGCCTGCGGCGTACCGGTGTTGAAGCCGCCGGATCGCGCAATGCGGTAGAGTTGCGGCACGGTGGCGTTCGACGTTCGCAGATATCGCACCACCGCTGCCATCACGCGGCCTTGATCTGTGAGTTGCGTGGGCGCGCGCAGATGCAGCGGCGCCATACGCGCGGCTACCGCGGAGCGACGGACGAACCGATCGACGAACTGCGTTTCGAACAGATCGTGCAGGTGGGTGGAGTTCGAGTATCCGTGTGGGTTGGGGTACTTGCCCCAGCCGTTGAAGTGGACGGTGACGTGCAGCGGCTGCGAGGCGTCGGCGACGTAATGACCCCAGACGCCCGCGTCGCGACGAGCGAGCTGCTCGTCGACGTTCTCGCGCATTGCCGCGGTCGCGCGCAAACGCGCGGTGCTCGCGTGCGTGGCCTCGTAGCTGTCAACGCGCCAGTAGGCAAACACCATGCGCAGCTGCTCCCAGCCCTGCACGATAGAATACGGGAGATATCCAGCCTTATATTGGTCGGTGCCGCGCGCGCGTAGCGCGGTGTCGTACGCTTCACGGGTCGGCGGAAGAGCGTCGAGTGAGAGGTTGCCTACAATCTTTCCGTCATCCGTCAGATCCAGGTAGTGCCCGGGGTCCAGCTCCGAGTCCCATTCCGGCCCGGCACCCTTGAGAAGGTCTAGCTCGAGGCCGAGATAGGTGAGCTCGTCGGTCGCAGAAGGCGTCCGCATGAATGCCGGCATCGTCGCCGGGAGCGACTGCGCCGCAAGGCGGTTGATGAGATAATGGCCTTTCGCTCCCCAGGCCGATGCCGGCGAGCGTGTGCCGATTGCAGCGAGCAAGAACGAGCAGAGCACGGCGGTTCTCAGTGCGGCAGTTTTATCCATTGCAGTACCGCCAGGCATTGGACGCCTGCATGATGTTTACTTCTTATTCCTAAGCCCGCAGCTATTAAAACGAGCAATCTTCGTTCGTGACATAGCGACGGAAAGAAGTGCACGCATAGGTGTAGGCCAGTCGCTTGTTTGGGTATCTCTCGCCCGGTTTTCCTTGCTACGCCACTATCGGAGAGAGAAACACAATGCAGAAGATCACCTGGATCCTCGCCGTCGGGTTGTTGACGGCGTCTTGTTCGGGCAACGGCGCCAATTCCGGCGTCGTGCCTTCGATGCCGATGCAGTCGGCGCACGGCGGCGGCCTCGGGACCACGCGAATGTCGACCGCGTCGCTCACGGCTCCGTCGGGATGGTCGACGACAAACACGCGAGCGCTCTCGCTTTCAGGCGCGTCGGACCTCGGGACACTCGCGGCGTCCACGCAGCTCACGGTCGTCGTCGGGCTGCAGTTACGCAACGCCGCGCAGCTGCAGTCGGCGCTCAAGGCTGGACAAGTGCTCTCGCGCGCGGATATCGCTGCGATGGCCGATCCCACGCCGGATCAGGTGCAGCAGGTCGAATCCTATCTGCAGAGCGCCGGCCTGACGAACGTCAAGGCGACGCCGGACAACCTACTGGTGAGCGCGACCGGCACTGCGGCGCAGATGCAAAAGGCCTTCAACACGACGTTGCATTCGTTTTCGTGGAACGGCAAGGTCGCGTTCGGCAACGTCTCTCCCGCGTACGTGCCCACGTCGCTCGGCGGCGTCGTCGTCGCGGTGCTCGGCCTCAACGACGTGAGCGCGTTCAGCGACAAGCCGAAGATGGCGACGCAAGCCACGGCGTGCGAACAGGGCGTCACCGTCCCGTGCGTGCGCTTCTACGATCCCGCGACCTTCCAGAGCGCGTACGACGTCGGATCTCTGCCGCCGGCAAGGAACACGTCGATCGCAATCATGGCCGAAGGCAACGTGTCGCAGGCGGTCGCCGATTTCCGCACCAACGAGTCGCAGTTCCATCAACCGCAGGTGCCGCTGACGGTGCGGCAGGTCGGCTTGGCGAGTCCGGACACTGCCGGGAACGACGAGTGGACCCTCGACATGACCTATTCGACTGCGATGGCCGGCAACGTCAAGATGCTCTACGTTTACGCGACGACGTCGTTGACGGATTCCGACATCGCGCTCGAGTTCGACAAGTGGATGACCGACGATCTCGCCCAGGTGGGCAACGCGTCGTTCGGTGAGTGCGAGGCGTTCCCGTACGTCGACGGCGCCATGGTGCTCGACGACGAGATCCTCGTGCAGGCGGCAGCGCAGGGCCAGACCCTCTTCGCCTCATCCGGCGATTGGGGCGGCTACTGCAACGTCGAGGGTGACACCAACGGCGTTCCGGGCGGCGTGCCCATGGTCGCGTACCCGTCGGCGTCGCCATACGTGACGTCCGTCGGCGGAACCGATCTGCTGACCAACGCCGATGGAAGCTATCAAGGCGAAGTCGCCTGGGAGGCAGGCGGCGGCGGCTTGAGCCAGTTCGAATACGCGCCGTACTGGGAGGCCGAGGCACAGCCTGTCGCGGGGCAAGGTGAATCGTTCCGCGGCCTGCCCGACGTCGCGATGGACGCCGCCATCGAAACCGGTGCCGAGCTCTACACGTCCGGCTCTGCCGTGAACGGGTCGTGCACGCCCTGCATCACCGGGGGCACGAGCCTCGCGTCGCCGCTGGCGGCGGGAACCTACGCGCGCCTTCAGAGCGCGAAGAACAACGCGCTCGGTTTCGGGCCGATCCAGTTCTACAACATCTACCAGCAGAACCCGAACGCAAGCGAGGACAGCACCGGGCTTGGCGCATGGGAGCTCGTCGGCGGATTCCACGACATCCTGACCGGAACGAACGGACTCTACACGGCGCTTCCTCGCTACGACATGACGACCGGTCTCGGCAGCTTCGACGTTTCGAAGACTGCAGGAGCGATCTGAGATGCGCAGATTCCTTTGGCTCGGATTCGTCGCCGCGACCATAACCGCGGCATGCTCCGGACACGGCAGCACCTCGCTGATCCCTTCTGCCGGTACGATGGGTCACGCGAGTAACGTCGGCACGGGAGCGACCCGCGTCACGGCCATCGCAATCGCGGCGCCTGCGGGCTGGGCGCCGACGTCGACCCTGCCGCTCGCGCTCTCGGGCGCGAGCGATTTGGGCGCGCTCGCGCCGTCGCAGTCGATCACCGTGCACGTCGGGCTCCAGCTCAACAACGCCTCGGCGCTGAAGGCGGCCGTCGCGTCGGGGCAGACCGTCTCTATCGCGACGTTCATGGCGTCGTACGCGCCGACGAGCGCGCAGGTCTCGCAAGTGAGCTCGTATCTGCAGTCGCAAGGACTGACCGACGTCACCGTCGAGCCGAATCACCTCATCGTCAGTGCCACCGGCACGGCGACGCAGATCGAGAAGGCGTTCAATACGAAACTCGAGAGCTACTCTCTGGGCGGCACGACGCTCTATGCAAATCAGACCGCAGCGTACGTCCCGCAGACGCTCGGTGGCGTCGTCGTCGCCGTTCTCGGGCTCAACGACATGCAGTTGGCCGGGCGCGAGAAGCGGCACTACGAGCATTGCGGCGGCTGCGACGGCAAGGGTGATCCCAGACCGGCTCCCACGCCTCCAGGTACGCCGGAGTCGCCGTGCACGCTCTACGGCCTCGAGATCCTCGGCGCTCCGACGCCATTACCGGAACCTGCATCGTCGACCGTCGGCTGTCTGCGCAACTACCGGCCTGCGGACTTCTGGCGCGCCTACGACGAACCCGTCTCGCGCATGCAATCGGCCGGCGTGGACGTCGCGATCATGAGCTTCGGCGGCGTCGGAACCGCCGTCAGCGACCTTCACGTTAACGAACAGGCCGACAACGTACCGCAAGTACCTGTGACGATCGAGCAAGTCGGTCTTGCGGGAGCGCCTCCCATCACCGACGGCCCGGGCGAATGGACGCTCGACATGACCGAATCCAGCGGCATGGCCGTCCACATGCAGCAGCTCTACCTCTACAACACGACCTCAGGATCGGATTCTGACGTCGTGCTCATGTACAATCGCTGGGTTACGAACGACCTTGCCAAGGTCGCGAATTCGTCGTTCGGAGAATGCGAGGCGTTTCCGTATCTCGACGGAGCGATGGTGTTAGCCGACGAGATATTCCTCGAAGGGGCGGCTCAGGGGCAAACGATGTTCGCCTCGGCTGGGGACACTGGCTCGTTCTGCCCGGTTGCGGTCGGCGCAAACGGTGTGCCCGCCGGCGTTCCGTTCGTGAACTGGCCGGCCGCTTCGCCGTACGTCGTTGCGGTCGGCGGTACGACGCTCCTCACCGACAATGCGGGGAACTATCAGGGCGAAGCGTCCTGGTACTCCGGTGGCGGCGGTGTCAGCCAGTTCGAATACTCGCCCTACTGGCAGACGGTTCAGCCGCTCGGCGGAAGCTTCCGCGGCGTTCCTGATATGGCAATGGACGGCGATTTGCAGACCGGCGCGATCTTGTATTCGCAAGATTACGGCGGCTGGACGATCGTCGGTGGGACGAGCCTATCGTCTCCGCTCGCGGCGGGAGTCTGGGCGCACATGCTGAGCTTGAATCGGAGTCTCGGCTTCGCCGCCCCGGTGCTGTATGGCAACTTCGCGTCTCACGCCGCCGGCGCGCAGCAGACCGGCCCACCTCCGTGGCAGCCCGACGGCGGGTTTCACGACGTCCTCGTCGGCGGTGACGGCATGTATACCGCGCTGCCGGGGTACGACTACACGACTGGTCTGGGATCGTTCGACGTAAACGTGCTTCGAAGCCAGCTGTAGCGCTTTCCTAGCGCCAAACGTTGGTACAGATGGGGGTGCCGGGTTTACCGGCACCCCCATCGAAGAGAGCGCGCATGCCGATCATTGCACTTCCCCCGCAGCGTGTCGGGCCACCCGCGGGCTTCGATTACGTCACCGTCGACGCGGTCCATCATCGCGTTTATGCCGCGCACGGTCGCGCGCAAAAACTTCTCATCGTTGACGCCGATACGGGCGCGGTGCTCAGACAGGTGACGGTCGGACATATAGCCGGCTCCGCGGTCGATCCGACGAACGGGCATGTCTACACCGGCAACGGTGACGACGATTCCCTCTCCGAGGTGGATCCCGTCGCCGGGCGGGTGCTACGCACCGTCAAGGTGCAAGGCCACGTCGACGCGATCGCTTACGATCCGGCGTTCCATCGCATCTATGCCGGTGAAGACGACGGAACGCGGGTATTCGTTATCGACTCGCGCACGTTCAAAGAGATCGCCGTCATTCCGCTCCCGGGCCACAAGCCCGAGTACCTCGCGATCGATCCGGTCACGCATGCTGTCTATCAGAATATCTCCGATGCGAATCCGCGCGTCAGCGCGATTGCGGTCATCGACCCGCACCGGCTTCGCGTCGTGCGCACGATTCCGACGCCCGACCTCCAGATGGATCATCCGCTCCAATTCGATCCCGTGCACCGCGTCTTGCTCGTCGCTGGAGAGAATAACTGGCTCGACGTGTACAGTCTTGCGGGCAGGCGGCTCTACCACATGGCGTATCCGCATCGCGTCGATCAGTGCGGCTACGACGCGTCGCGCGGCTGGCTCGCCTGCGCGGGCGACGTCATCACGCTCGTCGCGTTCGACGGGCACGGGCCGCCGCACATCCTCGCGCAGACCGGCCATATCCAGGGCGTGCACACGTGCGGGATCGATCCGGCAAACGGAACGATCTTCGCAGTCTGGTCGAATCCCCGCGGATCGTTCGTCGGAAGATTCGTCTACCGCCCGTAGCTTCAGGCAGGAGCGAAGCGCAGCGCCAAGCCGTCGATGCAGTAGCGAAGGTGCGTCGGCGGCGGGCCATCGTCGAAGCGATGGCCGAGATGGCCGCCGCACTGGCGGCAGTGCACTTCCGTGCGCGGATCCACGAGCGCGTAGTCTGCTTGCCTGCGGACGGCATTCGGGAGCACGTCCCAGAAGGACGGCCAGCCTTCACCGGCATCGTATTTCGTGCGGGAGTCGAAGAGGCGGAGATCGCAGCCGGCGCAATGATAGATGCCGGCGCGGCGCTCCGCATTGAGCGGACTCGAGAATGGCTGCTCGGTTCCGCCTTGGCGCAATATCCAATAGCGGTCTCGGCCCAGAATCCGTAGCCATTCGGCATCGCTGTGCCGGACCGGATACCCTGCGGCTGCTGCAGGCTTCGCCGCGCCGAGACGAGAGAGCGCCACCGCGCCGGCAGCCGCAAGTGCGCCGAGAAAGACCGTGCGGTTCATCGTTGCGGGACGTGGCAGGCGACGTTATGCCGCTCGAAATAGCGTTGATGGTAGGCTTCGGCGGGCCAGAACGCCGGGGCGGATACGATCTCCGTCGCAATCGGCTTGCCGAGCGTCTCTCGTTCGCGCGCCAGCGAAGCGCGCGCCGCAGCATCCTGCTCGGGTGAGTGGACGAAGATCGCCGAGCGGTACTGCGTGCCGACATCGGGGCCTTGACGATCGACTTGCGTCGGATCGTGGATCTTCCAGAAGATTTCGAGCAGGCGATCGTATGAGACGCGCGCCGGGTCGAAGGCGATCTCCGCCGCCTCAGCGTGACCGGTGCGATGGCCGCAGACCTGCTCGTACGTCGGGCGCTCCGCGTGACCGCCCGTGTAGCCGACGACGACGTCTACGACGCCCGGCACTGGGCGAAAGGCCGCCTCCGTGCCCCAGAAGCACCCCGCCGCGAACGTTGCCTTTTCCGTCATGATCCTGCGTTCTCCATTACGTCGTTTTTCAAGACGTCTTCCAACGACTCGCGCCGCGCGAGAAGACGCTCCTTACCCTGCTCGACTCCTACAACCGCCGGGCGCGCGAAACGGTTGTAGTTGCCCGCCATGCTGTAGGTGTACGCTCCGGTGACCGTCATCGCGACGAGATCGCCTTCACGCAGCGCGTGTGGAAGCATGGCGCGCCCGAGCTCGTCGTTCTCGCAGGAACGGCCGCAGATGGTGACCTCCTGGAGATCGAGATTCGGGCGCGAGACCGCAACCGCGTGGTGGTACGCACCGTAGAGCGCGGGCCGAGGATTCTCATACAAGCCTCCATCGACCACGACGAAGGTTCGGCGCGCCTGACGTTTCACGGCGCAGACGCGATAGATCGTCGTGCCGGCCGCGCCGATCAGCATGCGTCCCGGCTCGATGCCGATCCTGGGCACCGGAACGCGGACGCGCGCCGCGGCCGCGCGCGTGGCGCGATCGACGGATGCGATCGTTGCCGGGAAGTCGATGCGCTCGTTCGGCCGATCGGGATGCGTCGTCACGCCGAAACCCCCGCCCACGACGATTTCGTCGACGCCCAGGCCGTCCCGCGCAAAGCGCGCGGAGGCTTGGATCAGTGCTTCGGCGACGGCAACGTACGCGCCCGGCTCGTAGATCTGCGAGCCGACGTGCGCGTGCAGCCCGCGAAAGCGTAGCTCCTTCGCGCCGCCGAGCATCGCCCGCGCCGCATCTTCGTCCTTCGGAGTAACTCCGAACTTCGTGTCCTCGCCGCCGGTACGCACGAAGGCGTGCGTGTGCGCCTCGATTCCGGGGTTGAGGCGCAAGAGCACGTTGACGGGCGCTCTACCCGACGCGATCCGTCCCAGACGCTCGAGCTCCTCGAGCCCATCCACCACGATGCGGCCGACGCGCCCGTCGGCTGCCGCGCGCAGCTCTTCGTCGCTCTTGCCACAGCCGTGGAGCGTGATGCGCTCGTGCGGAAAGCCGGCGCGCTCGGCCGTGAGAAGCTCCCCGAGCGAGCAGACATCGAGCCCGAGTCCGCGCTCGGCGACGAAGCGCGCGATCTCGACGAGCAGGAGCGCTTTGCCGGCGTACGAGACCTCGACGTCGTACGGAGCGCAGGCGCTATTGCAGTACTCGATCGCCGCGCCGAACGCGTCGAGGTCGATCGCGACGAGCGGCGTGCCATACCGATCGGCGAGCGCGGCGAAGTTCAAAACTGCTCCAGGAAGCGATCGACTCGCGTCTGCTCGATTCCGGCGGCCAGGAGCTGCGCGGCGACGAACCGCTCGTCGGGAGGGGGCGTCACGAACATAAAGGGCGCTTCGTCGCCTTCGTTCGCGCATATCGCGCAGCGGCCGGCACCGGCCGGTACGAGGGCGGTGTCGAACGGCGCGAGCGTCACATCGGAGTCGCCGCACGAAATCGTCAGGCTGCGTTCCAGTGCCATGATGACGAGTGGCCGGTCGTGCGTCGCCACCGACGACGGTTCGTCGCGCGCAACGATGCGCTCGACGAGGAAGCGCGGATCCGCGATGAAGATCGTGCGCTGCAGCGACTCGAAGACGTACTTTACCGGTTCGACGGCTCCCCGCGTCTCCGCGCGGTATTCGAGGACGTCGGCGGCTTTACGTACGTGCAGAGGGCGCGGTACGCCGTCGAGGCCGACGCGGTTCCAGTCGAAGATGCGATACGTGAGATCGCTGGCCTGCTGCGTTTCGAAGAGCACGATGCCGCCGCCGATCGCGTGCAACGTTCCGGCGGGCAGGTAAAACGCGTCCCCGGCCTTCACCGGTACGCGCCGCAGCAGCTCGCCGAGCGTTCCGTCCGCGACGCGCCGCTCGTACTCCTCACGCGACGTGTCGCGCGTCCAGCCAAGCACGATCTGTGCGTCCTGCTGCGCGCTGAAGACGTACCAGCACTCGACCTTGCCGTTCGCCTGATGCTCGACGCGCTGCGCGTACGCGTCGTCGGGGTGAACTTGAACCGAGAGCCAATCGCGCGCGGTGATGATCTTCGTGAGGATCGGAAAGATCCGGCCGGAATCGATCGTACCGAGGAGCCGGCTGCCGAGCGACTCGCGCAGCTGCGCAACGCGCATGCCGGCGAGAGCGCCGTTGCGCACGCGGTTCTCGTCCCAGCATTTCCAGGACTCACCGCCCCAGATCGCGGTCGTCTCCTTTGGTTCGAGCAGGTACGGGTAGAGCGGTTCGCTCGCCATGATACCTGCTGGAGGTACGCCCAAACGGTGTCGGAATCCTGAGGGTTCGGATGGTAGGCTTCCTCCTCGCTCCTCGATCTCCGATGAAAACGCTCCATGCAGCGGCCTCGTCGGGTCTTCTCTAGGGCCGCAACATGCATCGGGCTTACGTCGCTCTGGGTTCGAATCTCGGGGACCGGCGTGCAAACATCCTTGCTGCGCTGCAGCGCTTGCGCGCGCAGGCGCGCGTGCTCGTGGTCTCCGCGTTCTACGAGACCGCTCCGGCCGACGGTGCGGAAGGGCCCGCGTTTCTCAACGTCGCCGCGCAGCTCGACGTCGACGAGGATCGCGAATCGTTCTCACGCCGGTTAGAAGACGTGCAGCGTTCGGTCGGACGCGTCGCGATGCGCCGCCTCGCCGCGCGGCCGATCGACGTCGACCTCCTCGTCTTCGATGCGTGGGAGCGCCCGCAGCTCGATGCGCGTTGGTACGATCTCGTGCCGCTGGCCGAGATCGCTCCGGCGTACGCCGCGCGCGCGCGTCGTGCGAACGGCAGCGTTCGCCGCTTGGAGAGCGATCTTCGTTTCCGTACCGACCGCCAGGAAGAGGTTCCGGAGGTACGCATCGCGCTGAACAGGGCCGGGGTGACGAGCCTTCGCCGCATCGTCCACCTCGAGATCGACGGGCGCCCGGGCGTCTTCAACGGCGAGTTCACGATGGTGGCGGATCTCGGGCCGCATCGTGCCGGCCTGCACATGTCGCGCTTCGTCGAGAACTTGGAGGAGGCGACGCTCGAGGTGCTCTCGCGGGAAACGACGCCGATGCGGGTCGAGCGGCTCGCGGGAGCGATCGCGCGCGAGATCGTCGCGACGCAGCAGACGAGGGAAGCCGACGTGCGCCTGCGCGCCGATTTCGCGTTGGAGCGCTGGACGCCGGTAAGTGCGAAGCGGGGTGAGGAGACGTACACGCTCGTCGGCATCGCGCACGCAGGCGACGATGGCGTGCGGCACGTCGTCGGCGTCGAGGCTGAGGGGATGACGGCGTGCCCGTGCGCGCAAGACATGGTGCGCGAGCATTCGCTCGCACAGCTCGAAGAGGCGGGGTTCACGCAGGAGCAAGCGCGTCGCGCGCTCGGCGTGCTCCCGATCGCTACGCACAACCAGCGCGGGCGCGGCTCGCTGCTCCTGGGCACCGCGGGCAACCTGGAGCCCGGCATCGACGTTGCGGACCTCGTGGAGATCGTCGAGAGCGCGATGTCGAGCGAGACCTACGATCTGTTGAAGCGTCCCGACGAGTTCTTTGTCGTCAACAAGGCCCACCACAACCCGAAGTTCGTCGAAGACGTCGTTCGGGGCATCGTCGCGCGGGCGCTCGAGGCGTACGAGCGTTTCGACGACGATGCCTTCGTCTTCGCGAGCCAACGCAACGAAGAGTCCATCCACAAACACGACGCCTTCGCGGAGGCCTTCGGGTGCTTCGGTGAGTTTCGGCGCGAGCTGCGAGAGACGGAAGAGGTTATGCCGAAGACGGATCTTGGGGCATGGCTTCGAGGGCGCCGATGCGGGACTTGAGCGACGGGTGCGAGCTGAAGAAGAGCTCGTACCACCGCGGGACCTCGTCTTCGGCGAGATTTTGATCGCGTAGCCGGCGAAAGGCCGACGCGCCGGCGCGAGGGTTGCGCGTGGCTTCGACCGCGAAGCGATCGGCAGCGGCTTCGCGCGCGCGCGTGAATGCGAAGAGCAGCGGGCGCACGGCTTGCGTCGCGACGAGCATCGCGGCGTACAGGCGCGCGAGGACGATCGGACGGTCGCGCATGCCGCTTCGCGGCCCGCTCGCGGCATTCGCGATGAAGAAGAGCGCGCCGGCGAGCGCGTCGCCGAGGGCGGTCAGCCGCCAGACGTCCTTCGAAACGTAGTGGCCGAGTTCGTGAGCGACGACGAACTCGGTTTCGTCGTCCGGAAAGCTATCGACGAGGGTGTCGCCGAGGACGATGCGGTGCGTTCGCGCGACGCCGACGACGAAGGCGTTTGCCTTGCGCGTCTGGCGGCTCATGTCCATCTTCAGGATGTCGGCGTCGCCCACCCCGTACCGAGAGGCCAGGGCGCGGAGCCTCTTCTCGAGCGCTCCGTCGAGCGGATCGAAGCGGTTGAACATGGGCAGCACGTAGATGGGAACGATGAGGTTTCCGGCGACGAAGAGCGGCAGGGCGCCGAGCGTTGCGAAGAGCGGCCACCATCGCGGCGACCGCCGCACGGTGGCGCCGAGCAACAGCGCGCCGACGGCCGTGATGACGGTCGAGATGACCGCGCCCTTCACGTAGTCGCTTAACCACGCTGCGGGCTGCTGCTCCGTCAGCCGATAGCGCCGCTCGAGGAGATGATCCGCGACGAAGGACGCCGGAAGCTCAACGGCGGCGCTGCAAAAGGAGAGGGGGATCACGAAAAGCGCTGGGCGCAGCCACGCCGGCGCGCGCAGAGTCGCGCGGTCGACGCTCTCTCCTACCGGCCCGTACGCGACGGCGATCGCTCCGCAGATGCCCTGCAGCGTATCCGCGACTTCCAATGCCCGGCGCACGCGCCCGTAGCTCGCGGCGCCGTCGCGATGGCGCGTCTCCGGCGCGCGCAGCTCGCACCATGCCTCGTAGCTGCGCGCACCGAGGTACCCGGCGGCGAAACCCGCGGCTAGGCCGAGAAGAACCTCACGGCCGCGCATGGTATCCTCGCATCGCGTGCAGATTCTCGACGGCGCCCGGTTTTACCGCTTCGATGCTCGATCGGCGCGTTTCGTGCGTCACGACGCAATGATCGTCGACGAAGGGAAAATACGCTCGCTCGATGCGCGCGACGCAGGAACCGGCGTGCCACGCGTCGATCTTCGCGGCGCGACCGTGCTGCCGGCGTTTGCCGATTGCCACGTGCATCTCACCGACGTCGGATACTTCCTCGGTCCGCGCGATCTCGCGACGACGACGGATTACGCGTCGTTCGAGCGCGCGGTTGCAAAGATCCCGCGCGACGGCGGCATGGTGTACGCTGGCCAATACGACGAATCGCACTGGCTCGACGGTGCGTCCGCCGACGCGCGCCCGCTCGAGCGGCTGCACGCGGACGCGCGCGCGATGCTCGTGCGCATCGACGGGCACTCGTGTCTGGTGAATCGGGCGACGCTGCAGTGGCTCGCGCTGCCCTCGCACGTCGAAGGTCTCGAGCGCGACGAGCGCGCAGAACCGACAGGCAGGCTCACGCTCGCCGCCAATTGGCTCGCGCAGTCGCGCTTCCTCAACGCCATTGCGGTCGAGCAACGCCGGGAGGCGGAGCGCCGAGCGGTCGATCTCGCGCTCTCGCGCGGCGCACTTCACCTGCACGCGCAGTTGTGCGGTTTTGCGCGCGAGCAGTATGCGCGCGAGATCGATGCGCTGCGCCGGCTGCCGGCAAAAATCGTTCCGAAGATCTGCGAACCCGACCCGGCCCTCGCCGTCGAGCTCGGGCTGCCGTTCGTCGGCGGAGACGTCTTCGCCGACGGGTCGATCGGCAGCCGCACCGCGGCCCTCACGCAGCCGTATGCGGACGCCCCGACGTGCGGGGCGCTGCAGTTCCGCGACGACGAGCTCGCGGCGTTCTTCGCCGATGCCGAGCGGCTCGGAGTCGCTGCCGGCGTGCATGCGATCGGCGACGCGGCGATCGATCAGTGCGTGGCCGCGTGGGAGCGCGTACTGAGCGGCAAGCCGTCGGCTCGCGGTGCTCGTCACTTCATCGAACACTTCGAGTGCGCGCGCCCCGAACACATCGAGGCGTGCGCGCGCATGAAGCTCCATCTTTCGATGCAGCCGCTCTTCGACGCGCAGTGGGGCGGGGCGGGCGGCATGTACGAGGGGCGGCTCGGAACGGCGCGCATGCGTAGGATGAACGCGCTCGCGAGCATCGTTCGGGCCGGAGCGGTGCTCTGCGGTGGGGACGACGCGCCCGTCTGCCCGCTCGATCCTTTGGCGGGCATGCGCGCGTGCGTCGAGCATCACGAGGCTACCGAGCGATTGACGCCGCACGACGCGCTCGCCGCCTACACGGTGAATGCGGCGCGGCTGGCCTACGCGGAGACACAGACCGGAAACCTCGAGCCCGGCCTCGCGGCCGATCTCGTCGTGCTCGACCACGATCCGTTCGAGGACGGCTTCGAGCGTTGCACGGTGCTCGAGACGTGGAGCGACGGCGCGGTCGTCTACCGTGCCTAGGAGCCCGACAAACTCCTAGATCAGCGAGATCGTCGCGGGTTCTTTCGGGTGCGCCGCGATCGCGTCGAGAAGCGCAGCCGCGAGCGTGTCGCAGATCGGATCGTCGATCTCCTCGACGCGTCCCGCATCCGCCAGCTCGGCCTTGCGTGAATCGATCGGAATCCGGGCAAGCACGGGAGCGCGCGCGATTTCGGCGACGGCATCCGCATACGACGGGCCGAAGATGTCGTACCGCTTCCCCGTGTCGGGGGCGATGAAGTACGACATGTTCTCGATGACGCCGAGGACGGGCTTCTTCAGTTGGTGCACGAGGTTCGCCGCTTTGCGCACGATCATCGTGGCGAGGGCCTGCGGCGTCGTGACGAGCACGACGCCGGCGATATCGAGCGACTGAAGAACGGTCAGCGGCGCATCGGACGTGCCGGGCGGCAGGTCGACGAGCAGAACGTCGAGCTCGCTCCAGATCGCCTGCTCGTAGAACTGACGGATGACGCCGGAGAGAATCGGTCCGCGCCAAATCATGGCGGTATCTTCCTTATCCGTCAGAAGGTTCGCGCTGACGATCTCGATCGCGCTGCGCGAGAGCGCGGGCGTCATCAACGGCTGCGGCTGGCCCTGCGGGGTCGTACGGTGCGGATCCGCCTCGATGAGCATCGGGGCGTGCAGACCGAAGATCTTTGGAATCGACGGGCCGGTGATATCGGCATCGAGGATACCGACGCGCTGGTGCCGCCGTCGCAGTCCAAGTGCTAGCAGCGCGGTGACGAGCGACTTGCCGACGCCGCCTTTGCCCGACATGACGGGAACGATGTGCGCGATCTTCGCTCGGCCGGTGAAGGGACCCGGTGCGCGGCGCTGCGGCGTTCGATCGGCCTGCGCGACCGCCGGCACTCTGCCCGATTGACGTGCAATGAGCAGCGCGGTGAGAATCGGCTCGACGCGCAGACCGTGCGCCCGCGCACCTTGCTCGATCGTCTCGTTGCTGCTCACCCCGCAACCGGGGCAGCCGAGACCGAACTGCTCGAGCACGCCGGCGGCAAGCGGTAGCGCTGCAACGAGATCCTTGATGTTCGTTTGCGGGGCGATTTCAATCTGCGACATACGACGTATCAGCATACCTTCGCGGGCGCAGAGGGCCGTACCCGTAACCGACCGAAGTCGCAAGAGCATGCGCGCCCTCGCCGATCTTTCCGAGCGCGCTCGCGACGTGCTCGCGGGCGGCTGCGACTCTCCGGTGCGCTCCGGTTGGTCGATCGGCGAGGCGATGTTCGTGCAGGCGTCGGCGAGCGGCGCGTACGCATATGACGAGCGCGGACGGCGCTACGTCGACTACGTCATGGGGTACGGCCCTCTGCTCTTCGGTCACACGCATCCCGCCTTGATCGAACGCCTCGACGAGCTCGCAAGCGCCGGGTTCGTCTGGGGAGCGACGCATCCGCTCGAGGTGCGCCTCGCCGAGCGCATTCGCACCCATCTCCCCTCGATGCAGCGCATGCGATTCGTAACCACCGGAAGCGAGGCCGTGATGAGCGCGGTGCGCGTCGCTCGCGCGTTCACGGGACGCGATCTCGTGCTCAAGTTTGCCGGCAACTACCACGGGCATTTCGACCTCGCGCTTCTCGATGCCGGGGCGTCGGCGCAGACGCGCGATGCGCGGCAGAGCGGGATTCCGCAAGGCGTGACGCGCGACGTAGTGGTCACGCGCTACAACGATCTCGATTCGGTGGATGCGCTGCTGCGTGGGCGCGAAGGCGAGCTCGCCGCGGTTCTCGTCGAGCCGGTCTGCGGCAACATGGGATGGGTCCCCCCGGCGGTTGGCTTTCTCGAAGGATTGCGGGAGCGCTGCGACCGGTACGGCGCGCTGCTCCTTTTCGACGAGGTCGTTACGTGGCTGCGCCTCGGTCTTGGTGGAGCGCAAGGGCGACACGGCGTCGTGCCGGATCTCACGACACTCGGAAAGATCATGGGCGGAGGCGTACCGATCGCAGCCTTCGGTGGGCGCGCGGACGTGATGGACGTGCTCGCTCCGGACGGCGCCGTTTTCACGGGCGGGACGCACGCGGGGAACCCGTTCTGCGTTGCAATGGCGCACCGCGTGCTCGATCTTCTCGAAGCGCATCCGGAGTACTACGCGCAGATGGACGCGCTCGCGCGGCGGCTCGCTGATGGCCTTCGCTCGATCTTCGCCGAACGCGGCTTACCATATGCCGTCGTACAAGAAGAATCCATCGTTGACTTCGCGTTTCGCCCCGGCCCGCCGACTCGCAACTACGACGATGCGCGGGCCGCGGACAGGCAACGGTACGCGGCGTACTACCGCGCTATGCTCGAGCGCGGCATTCTGCTCCCGCCGTCGCAGAACGAAGTGATGTTCCTCTCGACCGCGCACACGGCGCAAGACGTGGACGAGACGCTCGCGGCCGCCGAGGAGGCTCTTGCGTCGTGAACGAGCGTTGCTGTCGCGGGGCGCTATCGGTCTAGACCCGGTCGCAACCCCGGCCGAAAGCTCCCGCGCGAATCCAGCGGCATGCCGCCGGGGGCCCCTGTCGGGGCTCGAACCCGAATCCACGTCTTGCGAAAAACGCGTTCTATCCAGTTGAACTACAGGGGCACCCAAGTCTACCTTCACTCGAAAGCGGCGGCCCGCAAGGCCTAACGAGACAAAAAGAGAGACCTACTGAGGTCTCTCTTCGTCCAACCGGTCACGTTTTCGCAAGACGCATGGATAGTATAGCACAAGCCATCCGCATATTCGCGAAATGTCGCCCGCGACGTTGGGATGAAACCTTACGGTAACGAGCTCCCCTTGAGCGGCGGGACGCGCTCTCTGACCGGCGTCGGGTAGACCGCCGGGCTGCGTACGCCGCGCGCATCGATGCTACGCACGCCGAAGATGTAGTCGTCCTTCGAGGCGTCGATGGTTGCCGAGAGAACGTCGCCGACACGATGGGCGTACTGCCACGTCGACGCGTCCGTCGCGCGCCAGAGAATCTCGTACCCCACGGCGTCCGCAGCCGGTCGCCAGCGCAGAGTCGTCGTGTAGCTGAGGTGCCTGAGCACCATCTGCGCGTTGCCGGGTGGCGCCGGGCCGAGTGCGAGCGTTGCGAGCGCGGCTACGTTGGCCTTCGTCACGCGGGCGAGGTAGGCGGGATCGATGTACTGCGGCAAGTCGCCGTACCGGACGCCGTTCTCGACGCGCACGTCCTGATGCTGATGCGTGAAGTTCTCGTGCGCTTCGACGAAGCGCACGGCGGGGTAGCCGACGGCCTGAAACGACTGCTGGTCGCCGCCGCGCAGAAAGCGGTCCGCACGATAGATCTGGCGCACCCGCAAACCGGGAACGTAGACGGGAACGATCTCCGCGACGAAGCGCGACAGCTCGCGCGAGGGGGAATCGTTCTCCGAGCCGATGGCGTTGACGCGCGCGTCCACCGTGCCGGTGGGCAGCGCTTCGCTGAAGACGCGCACGATGCCGGGCTCGGAGAGCCCGCCGCCGCCGTCGATCGAGCCGATGATGTCGTTGTTGAGGACGGCCAGCACCGGCGCGCGCGCCGAGGCGAGCTCGTGCGCGTAGTGATTCGAACCCCACAAGCCGAGCTCTTCGCCGTCGAAGCATGCGAAAACGATCGTGCCGTGGAAGTGCGTGCGTGCCATGACGCGCGCCGCCTCGAGCACCGCCGAGACCGCCGAACCGTTGTCGTCGGCGCCGGGCGCTACGCGCGAGCCGTTGGTGCAATCGCCGTTGCAATCGTCGTAGTGGCTCGACATGACGTAGATGCGGCCGGGTTCGTCACCGTGCAACGTCGCGATCACGCTCGATTCCGTGACGGCGCGCGGGGTGCGCGGCGTCTTCGGCTGCACGTACGTGTCCAGTGCCACGCTCATGCGACCGTGCGTGGTCGCGGCGACGGCACGAAACTCACCGGCGATCCAATCGCGCGCCGCGAACACGCCGTGCGTCCTCGTCGACGTCGTCTCCGAGAAATCGTTGCGCGTCCCGAACGCGACGAGGCGGCGATCGTCGGCGCCGACCCGTGCGGCGCTGACCTGTGCCACCAGCGCAGCAACGCGAGGATCGGGAAGAAGATGAGGGATGGCGCCGGCGGTGGGTACCGCGGCGAGGAGCGCCACGGCGAAGAGTGCGGTGCAGGGAGCCTTCATGGCTACTGCATTTCACGAAGCCAAGTCATTCTCCTGAATCCGGCGCAGGAGCCCGAGCACGACGGCGGTTCCTCCTCCCGGGAGCCGGCGCAGGGAGAACATGTCGGTGCAGCGCTGCATCAGCGGGATGCCGCGGCCGCCTTCGGACATCGGCTCGGGAAGCGGCAGGATGCGGTCGACTGCCGAGCGATCGACGCCGCGTCCGCTGTCGATGATCGTCGCGATGATCTCCCGCTCGTCGATGCGGCATTGGACCTCGATGTCGTGCGTCGTCTCGGAATGCTCGACGGCATTGGTCACCGCTTCTCCCACGGCGAGCAGCAGCGTGTCCAGATCGCGCGACGCGACGTGGTGTCGGCGGGCAAAGCCTGCCAGCGTCTTGCGGACGCCTGGAACGTGACGCGCGTCGGGCGGTATACAGACCCGAAGCACACGGTCGCTTCCGTCGCCGACCTCCGGCTTTCCCCAACTCATGGCAATTAACCATATATCCCATCAGGGAGCATGCGCTAAACCCCAGGCCGTCGTATACGTGCTCGCGTGCGCCGACGGCACCCTCTATACAGGATGCTCGACGCACTTGGCCCGGCGTCTACGAGCACATTCCCGCGGTACCGGTGCGCGGTACACGCGCAGCCGCTTGCCGGTCGCATTGCTGGCCTGGTGGTACACGCGCGGGCTCAATACCGCCCGCTCGCACGAAGCGCGCTTCAAGCGCCTCGACCGGCCGGCTAAGCTTGCCCTACTCGCTCGTGACGAGGCCTTTGGCTGTCCGCTGCACAAAGCACCGGCTCTTACGACGCCCGCACAGGTAACTGAGAACATGAGCATGACCCCACCAGATCCGTCGGAGATCGCGCAGAGCGCGCAGCGCGCGAACACGTCGCGCGTGCGCATCGCCACCGACCACGGCGACATCGTCTTCGAGCTCTTCCCCGACGACGCGCCGCTGCACGCGGCTGCGTTCGTGAAACTGGCCGACGCCGGGTTTTACGACGGTCTCGCGTTTCATCGCGTCGAGCCGGGATTCGTCGTGCAGGGTGGCGATCCGCGCGGTGACGGAACCGGCGGCCCGGGATACCAGCTCAAGGCGGAGTTCAACGCGCGCCCGCACCTGCGCGGGACGGTCGCGATGGCGCGTGCGTCGCAACCGGACTCCGCAGGCTCGCAGTTCTACATCTGCTTGGACGACGCGCGCTTTCTCGACGGCCAATACACCGTCTTCGGGCAGATGACCGACGGGTTCGAGGCGCTCGATGCGATTCGTCGCGGCGACACCATGCGCTCGGTGCGCGTCGAGCCGCGCTAGGGAAGCTCTGAAGAAGTCGCTGCACCGAGCGCAACGAGCGTTTTGGCCGGAGATCGAGGAGCGAGGAGGGAGCATAGCCCGGGCGCTCTGTGACCGACGCAGCGACGACGAGCTACGGCAAAAACGCCGTTGCCCATTGGGTTTGCGCCCTGAGGGCTCGTCTGCGGCGTCGCCCGCTCGGTCACAGACTGCCACGAGTATGCTTCCTCGCGGTCTCCTACCATCCGAACCCTCAGGGCGTCAAACGATCGGTACATGGACTTCTTCAGAGCTTCCCTAAAGATCGCTGCCGGCCACCGAATCGTACGTAAGCCGCGCGACGCGGCGAATCGTGTGCAAGCACCTCGCGTAATCGCCGATGCCCTTCGTGAAAATCGACAGGATGAACGGGGAGTCGCCGAACGGCTCGACGATGCCGGCGTCGTTGCGCGTCCCGTCAAGCTCGCCGTCCTTGTCCGCAACGGGGGTCCCCGGCGGTAGCCCGGCCGGGATCTTGTCGCGGTCTTGCTGGTGGAGCATCAGGCCGACCATGTGACGGCAGTGCCGCGGCTGCACGATCGTCGGCACGGCCTCTCGCGCGCCGTACTCGATCTGATACAGGAGGGTGGCCATGTCGTACGGCGTCGTGACGTTGAGGTCGTGCACTTTCCACGGAACGTCGATGAACAGCCTCGCGAGATGGGTGTCGAGCATGCCGGCCTGTACCCCGACCGCGTTGATGAGCTCCATGCCGAAGTGGCTCATGAGCATGTTCGCGGCGGTGTTGTCGCTGTAGAGAATCATGGGCCTGATGAGATCTCCGACGCGCAGGCGTTCGCCGTCTGGGAGGGTCTGCATGTAGTCGGATCCTCCGATGAGGCGAGCGCGGTCGAACCGAACGCGTTCGGCCAGCGCGCCCGGCGCGCGTTCTTCGGCGTAGAACGCCGTCGTCATGACGAGCACTTTGATGGTCGAGGCGCAGGGGAAGCGCTCGTACGCGTTGATCGCATAGAGCGCCGGTCCGGTGGCCATCGTTCTGGCGAAGACCCCGAAGGTGCCGTCTCCTTGCGCGAGCAGGTCGGAGATTTGCTGCTCGAGCTCTTGCCCGCGCGCGCCCCTCGGCAGCACGGCGGCTGCCGCCGCCGCGAGCGCCGTGCCGATGAATCCACCGCGCTTCACGATCCCGTTCCTTGGTACCGGCGCAGCCCGACGTGCCAAAAGCCGTACGCAACGCCGGCCCACGCAACGCCGATCGCCGGCGTGAGCAGCCCGACCGCCGGATTCAATCCCAATCCCGTCTCCTGTTTCGCGAGCAAGAACGTCGCTGGAAAGTAGTTCATGAAGGCAAACGGCAGCACGAAGGCGAGGACGAGGCGCACGCCGCGCGCGTAGATGCTGATCGGATAGCGCGTAAAATCCTGTTCGAGCGACATCACCGCCCATCGCAGCGTATCGACCCGAACGAACCAAAACGAGAGCGTCGCAATGACCAGTGAGATGCCGAGATCGATCAGCGCCCCTCCCGACACGACGAGCGCGATCAAGAGCAGCAGCAACGGGGTGACGTGCAGGCCCGCGACCGGAATGGCCAGGCCGAGCGTCACCAACGCGAGCACGAGGCCGTCGGGAATCAGCTGTTGCGGAACGATCAGCACCTGGAAGAGCGCGTCGAGCGGGCGGATGAGGAATCGGTCGAAGCGTCCCTCGCGGACGAAATCGGGCACGCTGACCACTTGGAAGAAGAACGCGTTGTGCAGCTCGTGTCCCGTCATCCAGAGCGCGTAGAGCAGGAACATCTCACGGAACGTCCAGCCGTTCATGGACGGGAACTGCCGCATCGTGACGTAGAGGGCTCCGAGTGCGACCGCGTGATAGACGATCGTGAACGCGAACCACATGACGAAGTTCGCTCGGTACTCGAGCATCGTCAAGACGTTGATACGCCAATACTGCGCGTACGCCGCCAGCATCAACTCGTGATTCCGTGCACCGTCGCGTTAGCCCCCTTGGATGACGATGCGCCGCGCCGCTGCGCGCCAGACGCCGAATGCGGCCAAGCCGAAGGCTGCAAGCCAGAGGATTTGCACGGCGAGGGCTTCTTGCCAGCCGCTCGGAGGGATTATACCGATGTAAATCAAGAGCGGCGTCGAGTAGATCGCGGCAAAAGGCAATGCGAAGAGCACGCGGCCGGCCAAGCCCGGGAAGAGCGTCAGGGGGATGATCTGCCCGGAGAGCAAGTCGGAGACCCAGCGGACGATGAGCTGGAGCGCAAACGTCTCCAGCGTCCAGAAGGCGATGGCATTCATGCAGAAGTTCAGCGCGAAGTTGACGCAGTACGCGACGAGGAAAGAAAGCGCAAAGACGGCGAGCGTGGCCGGCCGCGGCACGTCGATGTGGACGAGCAGCAGCGCGCACAGCAGCGTCGGTATCACGAGGACCGCATAGAGCAGCGTGCGCCCCGCGCCGTCCGAGAAGAAGTACAGCGGCAGGCTGATCGGCTTCATGAGGTCCGTCGCGATCGTGCCTTCACGCAGTCTCTCGCGGATCAACCGCGTTCCGTCGATCTCGAGCACGAGCGACATCAGTAGCGCGACCGTTGCATACGTGATCATCGCATGCAGCGGGAGATTCATGGGCGCGGCGTTCTGCGCGTAGAGCGCCGTCCATAGACAACGCAGCAGGTATACGCGCAGGATCAGCGACCCGACGTTAGTGAAGACCTCGAAGCGATACGTCGCCTCACGGGCGAACGCTTTCTTCGCAAACTCCCAATACGGAAGAACCAGCGCGGTCACGTGGCGACTACTTTCTACTTACCGCCTCGTTTGCGCAGCGTTTCTTGCCGCCGGCGCTCCATCTCCGCGAGCTCGAGCATCATCGCGTTGTCCACGCCCTCGACATGCGGCGCCTCCGGAATCTCCTCCGGAACGCTCGGCTGCTTCGGCGCCGTGCGCTTCGGCGTGTCGACGGCGGCGTCGTCGGCGTGCGCTTTCCGAAGGAAGTCCGCGTACGTCTGCGCGTTGCGCGAGCGGACGTTCTCGCCTTGTGCGGCGGCGATCGGCACATGCGAGTCCGCCGGCAGCGAGGCGTCTACGACGTAGGCGTGCGGAGCGATGACGCAGCGCTCGCCGAGCGTGAGGCGCTTGCTCGTGGCGCGCAGCACCGCGTGCTCCATGACGACGCACTCCTCGCCAATCTCCACGGGCGCGCCTTCGGCGACGATGACGGCGCCATGGAGAACGGCGCAGCCTGCCGCGATCGTCACGTCCCCGCTGACGATGGCGGTCGGAGCCACGTACGCACTCCGGTCGATGCGCGGCCGCTTCGCCCCGCTGGAATAGATCACGTCGATGCCTCCTCCGGCAAGCGGTCGTAGCCCTCGATGTAGATGCGGCGAATGATCGATTCCAAGTCCGGCTCCTCGATGCTCACGTCCTCCAGCGCATAACGTTCGCTCGCCGCTCGAATGAGCCGGTCGGCGCGCTCCCGCGTGCGGTCGAAGCGCAGCCGCGCCGTGGACCCCTCGACGCAGACCAGCTCCGCGCCTTCCAGCTGCGGCCGTGCGACGGGCTGCGCGAAGTGGACGACGAGCGTTCGAAAGCGGCCGTACTCGTTCTTGATGCGCTCGACGTCGCCGTCGTAAATGATCGAGCCGCGGTCGATCAAGACGATGCGGCGGCAGAGCCGCTCGACGTCGGCGAGGTCGTGCGTCGTGAGGATGATCGTCGTTCCGCGCTCCGCGTTGACGCGCGCGATGAAGGTGCGTATCGCCTCCTTTGCCACGACGTCGAGGCCAATCGTCGGCTCGTCGAGATAGATGATCTTCGGATCGTGGAGCATCGCCGCCGCGAAATCGCCCCGCATTCGCTGACCGAGAGAGAGCTGCCGCACGGGCGTACGGATGAAGTCTTCCATCTCGAGCAGCTCGACGAAGGCATCGAGATTACGGCGGTAGCGGTCGCGAGGAATCGCATAGATCGCGCGGAGCAGCTCGAAGGATTCGACGAGCGGCAGATCCCAATAGAGCTGGCTGCGTTGTCCGAAGACCACGCCGATGTTGCGAGCGTTGCGGCCGCGGGAGGCGTACGGAACGACGCCGGCCACGGTCACGTTTCCGCTCGTCGGGACGAGGATGCCGGTGAGCATCTTGATGGTCGTCGATTTCCCGGCGCCGTTCGGTCCAATGTACCCGACGAGTTCGCCCGGCTCGATCGCCATGGTCACCTGCGAAACGGCGACGCGCTCCTCGTAGGCGCGCGAAAAGAGCGTGCGCAGCGCGCCGAGCGCCCCCGGTCTGCGGCGTACGGTTCGGAAGACCTTGCGCAGGTCGCGGGTCTCGATGATCGGCGGCACGAGTGCTCACAGTATTCAAAACGCGCGGTCCCGAAGCCCGTTGCGGTGCGCACCATCGTTACGATCGGCAACGAGTTCGGCGCCGGCGGCACCGGGGTCGGCCGTCGAAGCGCGGAGCTGCTCGGCTTCGACCTCGTCGACGATCAGCTTCCCGTCGTCGTGGCCAGGCGTCTTCAGATCAGCGCCGAGGACGTCGAGGCCGCCGAGGACACGCGGCGGTCGATGGGCGAGAGGGTGCTCGCCGCGCTCGAGCGTGCGACGCCGGAGCTGGCGCAGCCGAGCGTTGCGGCCGAGCTCGGCGAGCGATATCTCGCCGAGGTGCGCAATGCCGTCCTCGAATACGCCGCTCGAGGGCGAGTCGTGATCCTCGGGCGGGGCGCCGGCGCAATCCTCGGGCGGCGCCCCGACGTGCTTCGCGTCTTCCTTTACGCACCGCGTGCGTGGCGCGTCGCTCACGTTGCGCGGGCCTACGGCGTCGAGGAAGGCGGTGCGAGCGAAGAGGTCGACCGAATCGACGCTGCCCGGCGCGCGCACCTGCGCGACGTCTTCGGATGCAACTTCGGCGACCCGCACATCTACGATCTCTGCCTGGACAGCTCCGAGCTCGGCGTCGACGGCAGCGCCGTCCTCATCGCTGCAGCCGCGCGCGCGTGATCGACCGCCCGATCCCCAAGCGCGCGCCGCTCCTGGCGGCGTTGCGGTATCGCGATTTTCGCCTCCTGTGGGGCGGCTTGCTCGTCTCGAATCTCGGCACGTGGATGCAGTTCACCGCGATGGGATTCTTCGTTGCGCGCATGGCCGGGTCGCCGCATCGGGCCGCGCTCTATCTCGGATTTCTCGGAGCGGCGCGCGCCGTTCCCGTACTGCTGCTCTCACCCATTGCCGGCGTCGTCGCGGACACGCTGCCGCGGCGCGCGACGCTCCTCGTGACCAATGCGGTGGAGTCGCTCGTCGCGTTGACGCTGGCCGTTCTGGCGACGCTCGGGCATCTCGATCTTGCCAGCCTCATCGTTCTCTCGGCGATCAACTCCGCGGGAGCAGCGTTCGATTCGCCATCGCGGCAGAGCTGGGTTCCGCTGCTGGTCGATCGCGCGTACGTCCCGAACGCGATCGGCCTGAACTCTGTCGCATTCAACGCGCCCGCGGTAATCGGTCCGGCCATCGCGGGGCTGCTCATCGTCTGGGTCGGCGTTGCCGGGTCGTTCTACGCGAACGCCGTGATGACGCTCGCGGTCGTCGTTGCGATTCTCCTCATGCGCCCTTCGCCAGCGAGCACGCAGCGGGGTGAATCGCTCTTCGGCGCGCTGCGGCTCGGGATCGTCTTCCTGCTGCGCCATCCGATTCTACGCTGGGTGATGCTGTCGTTCGTGGTCACGGCGCTGCTCGTGCGGCCGTACGGCCAGCTGCTCCCGGCGTTCGCCGTGAACCTGCTTCACGCCGACGCGCAGCAGCTCGGCTGGGCGGTGGCGGCGGTGGGCATCGGCGGATTCGGCGGAGCGCTCGTGACCGCGTATTTTGCGCAGCGGGAGCGCCGCTCGTACCTCTGGCTCATCGCCGGCTGCACCATGTCCTGCGGCGTTCTCCTCTTAGGCGTGGTGCCGACGCTCGCTCTCGCCTTACCGGTCCTGACCTTGATCGGTGTCGGAACGCTCGCCTTTCTTGGAACGACGAACGTCCTGATCCAGACGCTCGCGCCCGACGAGGTGCGTGGGCGTGCGATCTCCGTGTATACGATGGTGGCGATCGGCGTCGTGCCGCTCGGATCGTTGCTCGACGGCACGATCGCCGCCTTCATCGGCTTGCATGAGATGTTCTTTGTCGCCGGTGCGCTCTGCGCGCTGCTATTACTGGGGATTTGGGCCCTACGGCCCGTTGTGAGAACCGCATAAAGAAAGCGAGTTTGCGCATATTCGATGCGCAAACTCGCATGGGTTAGAGAACGAAAAAGGCCGAGCCTTTTAGGCGGCCTTTTTCCGACGACGGCGACGCGTGGTCTTGCGCGCTGCCTTCTTGCGAGTGGTCTTGCGCGCAGCCTTGCGGCGCGTGGTCTTACGCGCTGCGCCCTTGCGAGCTTTCTTGCGGCGCGTCGTCTTCTTCGGAGCTGCCGCCTTGGACGCGGCTTTCTTTCTCCGTCTCTTAGCTGCCATTATATGCAACTATCCTTTCTCCGGTCGCGAGGAGCGACCAGGGTTGTTGCCTACCTTATACAGTATTAGCGCGATTTATGCAAGTTTTGGTCGACGGCGGTATCGCGCTCGACGTCAGCGTCGCCGGATCCGGCGCGCACACCGTCGTGTTACTAGCGGGATTTCCACTCTCGCGCGAGATTTGGGATGCGACGGCGCGGGAGCTGTCGGCGCAGTGTCGCGTCGTACTTCCCGACCTGCGCGGGATGGGTGCGTCGGGTGTCGCGGACGGACCGTATCTCATGGAATCGCTCGCCGGTGATCTGGCGGCGGTGCTCGATGCGCTCGGCGAGGAGCGCGCAACGATCGTCGGTCACTCCGCCGGCGGATACGTGGCGCTCGCCTTCGCGCGCATGTTCGCGGAACGCGTGCGCGGGCTCGCGTTCGTCTGCAGCCGTCTCGCCGCCGACGCTCCCGCCCAGGCGCGAGAGCGTGAAACGCTCGCCGCGCGCGTCGAGCGTGAGGCGAGCATCGACGCAGTCGTCGATGCGTACGTTGCGCGTCTTCTCGCGCCACAAACGCTGGCGGATGCGCCGGAGATCGTCGCTCGAGTAACCGCAATCGCCCGCCGCACGGGCCCGCGAGGCGCAGCGGCGCTCTTACGCGGAATGGCGATGCGCAGCGCGTCCGACGACATCGCGCCGGAGTTGACGATGCCCGTGCTCGTCATCGCCGGCGCGCACGACGCGGTCGTTTCGCTCGACGAAGCGCGCAGCGTCGCCGCGGCGTTTCCTCATGCTGCGCTCGTCGTTGCGCAACGCAGCGGTCACCTCCCGATGCTGGAAGAGCCTGCGTTCATCACTGCGGCACTCTGCGCGTTCATCGGAAGGATCGCACCGGCGAGCGAGAGCGGATCGTAATCGCCGACGCGAGCGTCGTCGGCGTAGGCGCTGCGCCGTGCAGCGCGAAGTGCGTCGAGCGCCTCTGGGAGCGCAAACTGTTCGCCGCCGACCCCGGCGACGAAGCGTCCGCCGCGAATCTCTCCGCGCGCCTCCATTCTGCGCAGCACGACGACGAGCTCGCGCCACGGCGGCGCGAGACTCTCCCGAGCGGTCACGTCCCGGCAGACGACACCCCAGCGCGCAAGGAGCCGAGATGCGAACGCAGCGGGGTCGATCCGCTCGCGCGCTCCCGCAAGCAGCGTCCAGCGCCCGCTCGAGGAACGCGGACGCGAACGCACACCCTTTTCACCGAGCCGGCGCTTTGCGTCGATGAGCGAGCGAAGCGCGTCGAACCCGTCGGCCGTGACGCAACCGGCGGCGACCAACTGCCACAGGGCCTCTTCGACCTCGCTCGGCAAGCGTTTCGTGGCTCGTACGATGTCGGCGAAGAACGGGGCGCCGCGATGCTCGATCTCCGCGAGGACCTCACGGGAGGCGTGCGAGAGCCCCGCGTCGTCGCCAAGCGGAGCCGGCGAGCGTACCACCAGCTGCTCGGCGCTTTCGCGCAGCAGCAGCGCGATCGGTGCCAGCTTCGTCGGGCGCACGCGAGTCCTGAGTCGAGTCGAGGGGAGCGTCGCGTCCTCGTCCGACCGAGCAAGAGCCGGGTGAGGAGAGAGCCGTCCCCACATCACGTCTCCCGAGTAGCAGAGGCGATCCAGGTACTCGGGCTTGTAGCCGGCGATGCGCGCCGGAAGAATCTGCGTCTCCCACGCGGCGGCGGAGGCTTCGAACCCTTCGAGCTGCCGCACGATCTGCAGCGTCCCGTCGACACCGTAGAGCCGCGTCGCGAGCGTCACGTGCTGCCAGCGATGGAGGAAGGCAACGTACTCGGCCGCCGAGACGGGCTCGATCTCTCGGCGCAGCCGCCCGATCGTCAGGCGATGAATTCTCGCGAGCACTCGCCGGTTGCAGTACTGCTCCGATGATGCTGCAGCGCCTGCGGTGGGCCCACCGTTGCCTGATTTCGCCGGTTTGCTTGTTGCCGTGAACGTGCCGCGCAGGAGTTGGCCTTCAGTCTCCAGCCGCAGCAATGCGCTTTCGACCGATTGCGCGTCGAGGGCGAGGCGCTCGCAGAGATCGCCGATGCTCGCCGGTCCGCTGCACTCGAGCCACCCGCGCAAAACCTCGGTCACCGCTCCGCCCTCGCGCTCGTCCGGCGGTTGCGGGTACGCACGCCGCGCGAGCTCGGCACGCTCGGCGCAGACCCAGAACCGGCGCTCGCCATGCGTGAGGACGAGCGCCCGGCGATCTGCGCAGAGGCGTTCGAACCACGGCTGCCAAGCGTCGACGGGCGGGAGGACGACGAGCGTCGTCAGCGCGTCGTGCAGCTCGTCGGCGTCGCGCACGACCGGCCATACCTGCCCCGCGACCTCGTCGATCGCGGCGGCATCGAGCAGCCCCGCGCCGGCGTCGTCGTCGCGGAGCGTTCGCCGCAGCTGCACCGCGCGCGTCCGGCGTTCCTCGAGCGGCGCGTCGTCGAGGAACGCGTACGGATTGGCGTTGAGAATCTCGTGCGAGAACGGCGAGGGCTCCGCCGTGTCGATCGCATGCGTCGCGATCTCGCCTCGCTCGATGCCGCGCAAGACGTCGAGCAGTCCGTCGACGTCCATCGCTTCGTGGAGGCAGTTGCCGATCGTCTCGCGGACGAGGACGTGATCGGGAACGCGGATCGGCCCGGTCAAGTTTTCCGCGCACGCGGCCTGATCCGGGAAGACGGACGCGAGCAGATCGTCGGAGCGCATGCGCAGAATCTGCGGCGGAACCTTTTTCCCGCCGCGGCGGCGCAGCACAGCGAGCGACCGCGTGACGTTCCATCGCCAGCGGGCGGCGAACATCGGCGCCGGCAGCAGAGCCTGGGTCAAGACGTCTTCTGCGCTGGCGGACTTCACGAACTCGAAGACGATTTCGAGTGGAAAGGCATGCTGGTCGGTGAGCGAGAGCACGATGCCGTTGTCGGTCGCCGCAGCTTGCAGCTCGAGATTGAACGAACGGCAGAATCGCTTGCGCAGCGCCAGCCCCCACGCGCGGTTGATGCGTGCGCCAAAGGGCGTGTGCAAGACGAGCTGCATGCCTCCCCCGTCGTCGAAGAAACGCTCCGCGACTACGGTGCGATGCGTCGGGAGGGCGGCGAGCGCGGCACGTCCGGCGCGCACGTACGCTACGGCCTGGGCGGCGCCGGCATCGTCGAGGCCGCACTCGGCCGCGAGAAACGCGCGGGCCGCACCGTCGTCGCTCGTCTCGATGCGCTCGCGCACCGCGCAGACTTCGCGCGAGAGCTCGATCGTGCGGCCAAGTCCCTCGCCGTTCCAAAACGGAATTGAGGGCGGTGCGCCGCGCGCGTCCTCGACGCGCACGGCCCCGGCCTCGATCTTCCGAACGCGCCACGAGTTAGTGCCAAGCAGAAAGATGTCGCCGGCCATGGATTCGATGGCGAAATCCTCGTCGAGCGTACCGATGATCTGCCCTTCCGGCTCGACGATCACGTTGTAGTTCGCGGTGTCAGGAATCGCGCCACCACACGTGATCGCCGCAAGGCGGGCGCCGCGCCTCGCGCGCAGGCGGCCGTTGACGCGATCGTAGTGCAAGAACGTGCCGCTGCGCCCTCGTGAGGTCGCGACGCCGTCGGCGAGCATCGCAAGCACGTCATCGAAATCGGTGCGCGAGAGATCGCGGTACGAGTAACTGCCCCGTACGAGCGCGTAGAGTTCGTCGGCTTCCCACTCGCCTGCGGAGCACGCCGCGACGAGCTGCTGCGCGAGGATGTCGAGAGGCGAGCGAGGGATCGTCAGCGCGTCGATCGATCCGGCGCGTAGCGCGTGCACGAGCGCCGCGCACTCCACGAGCTCGTCGCGCGTCGTCGCATAGATGATGCCCTTGGGCTTTGCGCCGACCCAGTGCCCGGAGCGTCCGATGCGTTGCAGGGCGACGGCGACGGCGCGCGGCGTACCGAGCTGGACGACGAGATCGATCGTGCCGATGTCGATGCCGAGCTCGAGCGAGGCCGTCGCAACGACGGCTCGGAGCTCTCCGCCTTTCAAGCGCCGTTCGGCTTCGAAGCGCGCGTCGCGCGAGAGACTGCCATGATGCGGCAGCAGCACGCCTTCGCCCAGTCGCTGCGTGAGCGCGAACGCGACGCGCTCGCTCATGCGCCGCGTTCCGACGAAGACCAGCGTCGTGCGGTGCGCGCGAATGTGCTCCGCGATGCGATCGTAGACCTCGTCCCACATGGCCGTGCTCGCTACCGCGCCGAGCTCGTCGCGCGGTACCTCGACGCGGACGTCCATCTCGCGGCGCGCGCCGACGTCCACGACGCGCGTTTTCGGGCTGAGGAAGCGTGCCACCGTCTCGATCGGTCGAACGGTCGCCGAGAGACCGATGCGCTGCGGCTTCTTGCCGCTCTCACGCTCGACGAGCGCGTCGAGGCGTGCGAGGGTGAGCGCCAGGTGCGCGCCGCGCTTGTCGCCCGCTATCGCGTGGATCTCATCGACGATGACCGTCGTGACGCCGCCGAAGAGACGCCGCGACTTCTCCGCGGTCAGGAGAATGTAGAGCGATTCCGGCGTCGTGACGAGTACGTGCGGCGGCGTGCGAAGCATCCGCGCGCGTTCGGCTTGCGTTGAGTCTCCCGTCCGCACCGCCGTGCGGATCGTTTCGAGACGGATGCCGCGCTCGAGGGCGCGCACCGTCAGCTCACGCAGCGGTAACTCCAGGTTCTTGCGAACGTCGTTGCTCAGCGCCTTGAGCGGCGAGACGTAGACCGCAAGCGTCCCGTCGGGCAGATCGCCGCGCTCCGCACGCCGGACGAGATCGTCGAGGCAGACGGTGAACGCGGCCAACGTCTTTCCGGAGCCGGTGGGCGCGCAGACGAGCACGTCTTCGCCGGCGCGTACGAGCGGCCAGCCGAGTCGTTGCGGATCGGTCGGAGCGCCGTAGCGCTGCGAGAACCACTCCCCGACGAGGGGATGGAGCTCCGGGATCAGGGCTTGGGGCATCGAACAGGAGTTCGCGCCGCGAGCGCCCGGTACCCAGCGGCAATCGAGGCGAGGTTGTCGATCCGGCCGTCTTCGAGCATCCTGGCGAACTCTGCGATAGACGGGAGCTCGACCTCGATGTGCTCGGTGGGATCGAGATGCGGCTCGCTCGTGCGACGCGCTTCCGCGGCTGTAAAGATGTAGGCCTTCGCGGTCGAGCGCACGGCTTCGACCGCATACTCGCCGAGCGGCTGGATCGACTCCGCGGAGAAGCCGGTCTCCTCGAGCAGCTCCCGCCGCGCGCATGCCTCGGGGTCTTCCCCGGGCTCGAGCATGCCGGCTGGGAGCTCGAGACCGACGCTGTCCGTGCCGTAGCGGTACTGGCGCACGAGAACGACGCGCTCGTCGACCGTGAGCGCGAAGACCATCACGAACCCAGCCGCTTCGCGCACGAAGTACTCCGGCACGAGGGTGCCGTCCGGCAACTCGATCGTGTCCTGCCGAATGCGAAGGAATCGCGAGTCGACGACGTAGCGCGACGCGACCCTGCGCCAGTGCGGCTTGTCCATCATCGCTGCCATACCGACGAAGCATCGGCTGCCCCTCTCGCGAAGGCGGCCCCGTGGCGGATCGCATCGTCGTCGTCGGCGGCGGCAGCATGGGTGCCGGGATCGCGGCCGTAGCAGCCTCGAGCGGCTACGCGGTCATCCTCGTCGAGCCACATGCCGAGGCGCGCGAGCGTGCCGCCGCGCGTGCTGGAAGCGCGCAGGTCGTCGCAGAGATTCCGAGCGACGACGGCGTGGAGATCGCGATCGAGGCCGTGCCGGAGCGGCTCGATCTCAAAGAGCATGTCTTCGCCCAGATGGAACGCTCTCTGCCTGGCGCCGTGCTCGCCACGAACACGTCATCGCTTTCGGTGGCGGAGATTGCGCGCGCGACGTCGGCGCCCGAACGCGTCATCGGCCTGCATTTCTTCAATCCGCCGGAGAAGATGCGGTTGGTCGAGATCGTGCGCGCGCCGCAGAGCGCAGACGACGCACTCGAGCGCGGGCGCGCGTTCGTCGAGCGTATCGGCAAGACGGGCGTCGCCACGGCGGACACGCCGGGATTCATCGTGAATCGCGTGGCCCGGCCGTTCTACCTGCAAGCGATGCGCGCACTCGACGCCGGCGTCGCACGCGTCGAGGAGCTCGACGCGCTCGCTCGCGGAGCCGGTTTTCGCATGGGTCCCTTCGAGCTCATGGACTTCATCGGCCTCGACGTCAACCTTGCGACGAGCGAATCGGTGTACGCGCGCTTGCAGGCCGAGCGTCTTGCGCCGGTTGCACTGCAGCGCGCACTGGTCGCGCAGGGCCGTCTCGGCCGCAAATCGGGAGCCGGCTTTTACTCCTATGCGGGGCCGCCGCCGCGCCTCGACCTTCGCACGAAGCCGCGGGTCCGACGCAGCGAGGACGAGCACGCTGCAGTGTTGGGTGCCGGCGGCCTCGCCGACGAGCTCGCGGCGGCACTCGACGCGCATTGCGCACCCGTGACGCGCTTCACACACGACGAGGAGGTCGAGCATCTCGACGTTCAGCCGACCCTCCTTTTCGACGTCGGGGACGGAGAGAGCGATCGCGGCGTCGCCGTCGCGCGGCTCGACGCGCTCCTCGATCCCGCCTGTGCGATCTTCGTCGATGCATACGCAACCGATCTCGACCGATGCGCGGCGAGGATGCAGCATCCGGATCGCCTCGTGGGATACGGCATCCTCGGCTCGCTCGCGGAGCAGGACGGCGTCGAGATCGTCGATGCGGACGCGACCTCGGACGAGATGCTCGAGCTCGCGCAAGAGAGCTTCGAAGCGATTGGCCACGGTGTCGTTCTCGTGGAGAACGTCCCCGGGCTCTTTCTCGGGCGCACCATCGGTGCGATCGTCAACGAAGCGGTGATTGCCGTCGAGGAGGGCGTCGCCGTGGCCGACGACGTCGACGCTGCGATGCGTCTGGGGACGAACTACCCGCGCGGTCCGATCGCGTGGGGGCGCGAGATCGGCGGCCACCGCATCTCGCGCATTCTCCGGCGCGTCGCGGCGCGTGACGGAGCGGCGTTTCTTCCGCACCGTGCGCTCTGGGTTCTCGACGTCGACGAGGAGAGCGCTCCTGCGATGCCCGCGAACGACGCATCGTGGCTACCGAACGCGGAGCTGTAAGCTAAGAGGCTCCCTTAAGGATACTTCAGCGTGACGGGGCCGTACGTCCAGTTCAGGGTGCACGAGGAGACCGTCGGTCCGCCGCCGACGACGTAGAAGAACGTGTAATAGGTATTCGGCGTGAGCGGCGAGAGCGTCGCTTGGCCCACCGATTGACCGTTCACGGTTGTGAGGGTCGGCGTTGCCGACACCGTCGAGCCGCTGACGACCGTCGATCCCGGGCATCCCGACGCTGCGGCGTTCGCGTAGATCGTTCCGAGGTACGCGCTTCCGTTGTACTGGGCATTGACCGTCGCGGTGTTCGCCGTCGGATTCGCCGTTGGAGTAGGGCTCGGCGTCGGTTTGGGCGTGATCGTTGCGGCGGACTTGCAGGCCACGAGGACCAACACAAGGACCCCCAGAGCGAAGAGCAACCGTTTGGGCATGAGGGCGTCGGTTCGTCGTGGGTGCACCGCGCTCCGCTTCTCGCTTCTCAACGTGCCGGGGAAGGTTACTCGACCATGAGGACGAGCTTGCCGGCCACTGCGCCGCGCTTGCTCTCCTCGAGCGCGTCAACCGCCTCCGACAGCGGTCGCTCGGCGGCGATGACCGTGCGGAGGCGGCCTTCTTCGAGCATTTTGACCAGCGTACGCAGCCCTTCGTGCGACGATGCCGCCGTATGGGTCATGCGAAGATTCTCCGCGAGAATCTTGCGCGCTGAGAACCACGCCGCGTCCGCGGCATGGATCGTCGAAACGATTCTGCCGCCCTCGCGTATGATGCCGGCGGTGCGCCCGATGGCGTCGGCGTCGTCGACGAGGTCGAGTACCGCGTCGACGCCGCCGGGATGTGCGCGCGCAATCGCCGCGAAGACGTCTTCGCGGTCGTACGCCACGTACTCGTCGGCCCCGAGCTCGCGCGCGAGCCGCTCGTTGGACGCGCGTCCGCTGGCAATCACGTGCGCGCCGCGATCCCGCGCGATCTGCACCGCAAAGGTGCCGACGCCGCCCGTCGCGCCGACGACGACGAGCGTCGTTCCCTTGGCGGCCTGGAGAGCATCGAGCGATCCCAGCGCCGTGATTCCGGCGGTTGGAAGCGCCGCCGCATCGGCGTAGCCGACGTCGTCGGGAATCTTTGCTGCGGGCTGCGAGGTGCTCTCCTCCGGAACGAGCGTGTACTCGGCGAACGCGCCGCGATCGTGCGCGACCCCGAAGATGCGTTCTCCGTAGCGGTATCGCCGCACCGCGCTCCCGACTGCGGCGACCGTGCCGGAGAAATCCTGTCCGAGAACGTACGGCATCGGGCGCGTGCCGGCATCGCGCACTTTCCAGTCCACCGGGTTCACGCCGGCCGCGCAGACGTGGACGAGGACCTCGTGCACTCCCGGCTGAGGATCCGGCATCTCCTTGAGCGCTCCCGGCGAACCGCGGTGCTCGACGACGACGGCTTTCATGACGGCTACGGAAGCTCGACGCGATACAGATCGATGTCGTCCACGCGCATGCGCTGCGTTTTCCCGCCCGCGACGACGTCGAATCGAACGACGTCACTTCCCGCAGTAAACGTGCCGTTGCGTTGTGGCGAGAGCGGCTGCAGGCCATCGAGCGTGAGGACGCCCTTGACGACGATCACGCGCACGACGTCCGGCGATCCCCAAAACGTGTTTTCATATCGGCCTAGGTACGCATCCCACCGGCGCGGATGGCTCCAGCCCCTCGGTCCGAAGTACTGGCGGTTTCCGAACCACTGCGAGCCGTACGTCGCCTCAACCACGTGCTTGCTCGCATTGCGCCCGAAATGGAGCAGAAAGAGCGCGTAATGCGGATCGGAGCTCCACAAGAGATCTGGGCCGCGCGGATAGCACGCGTACGATTGACCGTGGTCGATCATGACGACCCGTCCCGGAACGCCGGCGATCGCGAACGTGGTTCCATTCGCTGCAGTGTACGTGCCGCTGTAATCGGAGCCGTTGGGGACGAGCGCGGGATCCGGTGCGAGCGGAGGTGCGGGAAGAGCCAGGCCCAAGCTCTGCGCGCGCAGGACGCGCATGGCGTAGAGTACGATGGCGCAGGGGTGCAACGGCTCTTCCACGAGATTGGCCATTGCGATCGCACCGAAACCGCGCGTGAGGTTTGCTTGCATGCAGGCCGTGTATCCTGAGATGCCACCCGTATGTCCGACGACGTGATCACCGCCGGCGCTCGCGTCGTTGCCGAAAACGGCCAGGCCGTAGCCGTACTGGCGGTAGAACTGCGGAGCCTCCGCGAGCATCGGTACCGGCGACCCTGCCGGCCGGCCGTTGCGATAGGTGTCCGGCCGCGTCATCGCATCGAAGCTCGCGCGTGAGACGAGGCGCCGTCCCGAGGCCGTGACGCCGCCGTTCAGGTAGACGCGCAGATAGAGCGCCATGTCCTCAGGCGTCGAGAGCACGGACCCGGCGGGATCGACGAAATCCATGACGCGCGACGGGACGAGCGCCGGATGGAGCGGCGCGGGGCGGTCGGCGTCGCGGAACTCATAGCCGGTCGCAGCCCTCTCGAGCGTGTCGGGCGTGAATACGGGTGCCGTGTCGCTCATGCCGATCGGGTCGAGCACGCGCGCTCGCAGCGAATCGGCCCACGGACGATGGTCGAGCGCAGCGATAACGGCGCCGATGGTCGCGTAGCCGTCGTTGGAGTACGACCACGCCGTTCCGGGCGTGAAGAGCGTGTGCGCTTCGCGTAGCGCCGCGACGTCGTACAGATAGCTCGGCGCCACGGAGTAATCGTCGGGAAGGCCCGCCGTGTGCGAAAGAAGCTCGTGCACGAGTATCGGCTTGCCTGCGGAGTCGATCGAGAACCACGGAAGATAGCGCCTCACGCGCGCATTCAGGTCGACGCGGTGCTCGTCGCGCAGTTGGAGCAACGCCAGCGTCGTCATCGACTTCGTGATCGATCCGATTGCAAAACGCGTCGCCGGCGTTACCGGCGTCTTCGCGGCGAGATTCGCGTATCCGAGCGTGACGATTGCAAGCGTATGCGTCCGATCGGTGATCGCAACCGAGAGGCCGGGCGTTCCTTGCTCGGCCATCGCTTCGGGCGCATAGGCGCGAATGGCGGCGATCGCATCGTCGAGGCTCGGCCCAGGCCGGGCCGGCGGCGCCGCGGCGGCGAGCGTAATGACGAGCAGTGAGGCGAGAATAGCGCGCATTGCGAACGGGCGTTCGGCCTGCAACGCCTTCCCGCCTTGCGTGGTTACACGCTCTATCATGGCACGAATTTACGAGAATCTTGCGGACACGTTCGGCAATACGCCGCTCGTTCGAATCCCGCGCCTGACGAAGGGTCTGGGCGCGACCGTTCTCGTGAAGATGGAGTCCTTCAATCCCGCCGGCTCGGTCAAGGATCGCATCGGCGTGGCGATGATCGAGGCGGCCGAGCGTGACGGGCGCCTCCTTCCCGGCATGACGATCTTGGAGCCGACGAGCGGCAACACCGGTATAGCGCTCGCCTTCGTCGCCGCGGCGAAGGGCTATCCGTGCATTCTCGTGATGCCCGAGACGATGACGATCGAGCGGCGCAATCTTCTGAAGGCGTACGGAGCGCAAGTCGTGCTCACGCCGGGGAGCGAGGGCATGAAGGGCGCCATTGCGCGAGCCGGCGCAATCCACGCCGCCAACCCGAGACGGTATTTCACGCCGCAGCAGTTCGACAACCCCGCAAACCCGGAGATTCACCGGAGGACGACGGCAGAGGAGATCTGGCGCGACACGGACGGGGCCGTCGACGTCGTGATCTCCGCTGTCGGAACCGGCGGTACGATCACCGGCGTCGGGCAAGCGTTGAAGTCGCATAAGAGTGCGGTCGTGACGATCGCCGTCGAGCCCGACGGGTCTGCGGTGCTCTCCGGCGGCGCTCCCGGGCCGCACAAGATTCAGGGTACCGGTGCCGGATTCGTGCCGAACGTCCTCGACACGACGATCTACGGCGAGGTGATTCGCGTCAGCGATGCCGACGCAATCGAGACGGCGCGGCGCGCGTCGCGCGAAGAAGGCATGCTCGTCGGAATCTCGTCCGGCGCCAACATCTGGGCGGCGCTCCAGGTCGCGCAGCGTCCCGAGATGCACGGCAAGACGATCGTCACCTTCGCCTGCGACACCGGGGAACGGTACTTGAGCAATCCCGTCTTTTCCGAGCAAGAGGCCGTCGTCGTCGAACCGGCTCTCGCATAAGAACTCGCGGGCGACCGTCGAACCCGCTCTGACGTGGTCGTTCAGGTAACGCGGGGATCGCTCGTCGAGTCCGTGCACGACGTGCGCGCGTGCGCGTGCGATGCGCGCGGCAATGTCGTCTTTGCTTCCGGCGACATCGACGCTCCGGTGTACCTTCGCTCCGCATCGAAGCCGTTCATCGCAGCGGCGGTAATCGCCGCCGGCGCGCGCGAGCGATTTGGTTTCGACGAGCGAGAGATCGCCGTCATGGCGGCGTCGCATTCCGGGCAACTCTTCCATCTCAACGCCGTGCGCTCCATTTTGCAGAAGATCGAACTGCCGGAGTCAGCGCTCTTTTGCGGAGCGCACCTGCCGTACAACGAGCAGGCGGCGCACGCGATGCTGCGCCGTGGTGAAGAGCCGACTGCGATACACAACAACTGCTCCGGTAAGCATGCGGGAATCTTGGCGTTATGCCGCATGCTCGGAGCCGACACCGCGACCTACCTCGACCCGCAGCATCCTGCGCAGCGCACGATCCTGGCCTTGTGTGCGCGATTGTCCGACGACGATTCCGGGCTCTGGCCGATCGCCGTCGACGGGTGCGGCATTCCAGTGTACGCGACGCCGCTGCGGCGGGCCGCGCTCTCGTTCGGGCGTCTTGCATCGCTCGAGGCCGTAGAGGAGAACGACGCGGCGGCGCTCGCGATCGTGCGCGCGGCAATGCTCGCGCGCCCCGAATACGTCGCCGGCACCGGCGAGTTCGACAGCGAGCTGATGCGGGCGGGCGGCGGTACGATTCTCTCCAAAGGCGGTGCGGAAGGCGTGCAGGCCGTTGCTGCGCTCGCGCTGGGAATCGGTCTCGCGTCGAAAGTGAGCGACGGCACGGGGCGCGCGCGCGCGCCCTCGAGCATTGCCATCCTCGCGCGCCTCGGCGCGCTGGATGAGGCGCAGATGGGGAGCCTCGAGCGATTCTCGCGCCCCATCGTGTACAATCGGGCGGGACGCGCGGTCGGTGCCATTGATGTTGTGTAGGAGCTTGTCGGACGTAGGCACGTTCCCGTCTCCGGGTCGCCTTTTGCCCGAATACTTCGTCGCTCATCGGTCACGAAGCTACGGCTTCGTTCCCTCTTCACGCCTCGTCTTCGAACAAAATTCGACACCGGAATCCGGAAATGGCTCAAGTCCGACAAGCTCCTAGCTACCTCGCCGAGCTCGAGAAGAAGGTTCTGCTCTTCGACGGCGCCATGGGCACGGAGTTGATGGCCCTTGGCCTCACGCCGGCCGACTTCGGAGGCGAACGGTACGCAGGATGCAACGAAGCGCTCGTGCTCTCGCGGCCCGATCTCGTGCGTCGCGTGCACGAAGCGTATCTCGCAGCGGGCGCAGACGTCGTCGAAACCGATTCGTTCACCGCATCGCGGCTCAAGCTCGACGAGTACGCCCTGGGCGATAGGACCGGCGAGATCAACCGCGACGCCGCGCGCATCGCGCGCGAGGCCTGCGATGCCGTTGCGACCGCGCAGTGGCCCCGTTTCGTTGCCGGCTCGATGGGCCCGACAGGTATGCTCGTCTCCTCGTCGGATCCGACGCTTTCGAAGATCACCTACGAGGAGCTCGCGGAAATCTACGCCGAACAAGCGCGCGCGCTCATCGACGGCGGCGTCGACCTGCTCTTGCTGGAGACGATGCAAGACTTGCTCGAGCTGAAGGCCGCAATCGCCGGAATCGTACGCGAGTTTGGGCGGGGAATGCGACGCGTTCCGATTCAAGCGCAGCCGACGCTCATCACCGAGGGGCGGATGCTGCTCGGAACGGACATCCGCGCGATCTGCGCCGTGCTCGACGCGCTGCCGATCGATGTCGTCGGGCTCAATTGTTCGACCGGTCCCGCGCAAATGCGCGACTCGATCCGGTATCTCTGCGAGACCTCACGCTGCCCGGTCGCGGTGATTCCCAATGCGGGGCTGCCGCTCATGGGACCGCGCGGCGAGACGATCTACCCGGAAACGCCGGAAGAGCTCGCGCGCGAGCTCGGGGAGTTCGTGCGCGAATACGGCGTCGGCGCGATCGGCGGCTGCTGCGGCACCACACCTGCGCATATCGCGGCCTTGCGAAAGACATTGGAGGCCGTAGGGGAGACGCACGCGAGGACGGCGCGGAAGGGACGTCCTGAATGCGTCGCGTCCGCGATGACCGCCGTGAGCCTCGAACAGGAACCGCGACCGCTGCTCGTCGGCGAGCGTATCAACAGTCAAGGTTCGCGGCGCATGAAGCGCATGCTGCTCGAGGACCGCTACGACGACATCGTGCTGTTGGGGCGCGAGCAGGTCGAAGGTGGGGCGCACGTCCTGGACGTGTGCTGCGCGCTCACGGAGCGCGGCGACGAGGAGTTGCAGATGCGTGAGATCGTCAGGCGTCTCGCGCAGTCGGTCGAGGCACCGCTCATGATCGATTCCACCGAGCCGCGCGTTCTCGAAGTGGCATTGCAGAACTACCCGGGGCGGGCGATTCTCAACTCCGTGCACCTGGAGGCGGGTCGCGCGAAGATCGACCGCGTGCTGCCGCTTGCAATCGAGCACGGGGCGGCGGTCGTAGCGCTGACGATCGACGAGCAGGGTATGGCAAAGACCGTCGAGCGCAAGGTCGAGGTCGCGCGCCGTATCTACGACATTGCAGTCGGGGAGTACGGCTTGCCGCCGGGCGCGCTGATCTTCGACGCGCTGACGTTCACGCTCGCGACCGGCGACGCCGAGTTCGCGGAGTCCGCGGTCGCCACGATCGAAGGCATCCGCTCCATCAAGGCCGCGCTTCCCGGCGTTCTCACCTCGCTCGGCGTTTCGAACGTGTCGTTCGGCCTCTCAGCGGCGGCGCGCGCCGCGCTGAACTCGGTGTTTCTCCACCATTGCGTGGCGGCGGGCCTCGACTGCGCGCTCGTCCACGCCAAAGAGATCGCACCGTACGCGGAGATCGACGCACAGGCGCGGGAGCGCTGCGACGATTTGGTGTTCAACCGCCGTGCCGACGCACTCGCGCGCCTCATCGAGCACGTCGAGTCGGCCGGCGTGAAAACGCCCGATGAAATAGAGACCGCGGACGATGGGGCTCCGATCGAGGTGCGTATCCGTCACGCGATTCTGCACCGCCGCAAAGACGGCATCGAGAAGAAGATCGACGAGGCGCTACGCTCGCGCACGCCGGTCGAGGTGTTGAACGAGATCCTGCTGCCGGCGATGAAAGAGGTCGGCGACCGCTTCGGCGCGGGCGAGCTGATCCTGCCGTTCGTGCTGCAATCGGCGGAGGTCATGAAGAAAGCCGTCGCGCACTTGGAGCAATTCCTCGAAAAGAAAGACGGCGTCACGAAAGGCAAGATCGTGCTCGCGACGGTCTTTGGAGACGTGCACGACATCGGGAAGAATCTTGTCAATACCATCCTTTCGAACAACGGCTACACCGTCTTCGATCTCGGCAAGCAGGTTCCGATGAACGCGATCCTCGAGAAAGCGGTCGAAGTCGGCGCAGACGCGATCGGGCTCTCCGCGCTGCTCGTCTCGACGAGCAAGCAGATGCCGGTCTGCGTGCAGGAGCAAGACGTGCGCGGCCTTCACTTCCCCATCATCGTCGGCGGAGCGGCGATCAATCGGGAGTTCGGACGGCGCATCGCCGTTCTCGACGGCACGCGTTTCTTCGAGCCTGGACTCTTCTACGCGAAGGATGCCTTCGAAGGCCTCGAGATCATGGAGACGCTCACCGGCGAGCCGGCGCGGCGAGAGGTATTCGTCGAGCGCGCGCGCTCCGAGGCCTTGGCGCAAATCGCGCGCAGCGCGGCGCCGACGAACGTCGCCCGCACCGCAGTGGTTTCCACGGTGCGCGCTCAGCCGGCTCCAATTCCGACGGTGCCGGCGTACGGCGCGCGCACGCTGGACGCAATCGATCTGCACGCGCTGTGGCCGTGCTTCGATCTGCGCAGCCTCTACCGGCTGTCGTGGGGCGCCGCCAACACGAAGGGCGCCGCGTTCGAGCGGCTCGTCGCCGAAGAGTTCGAGCCGCGCCTGCGCCGCTACCAAGAGCGGGCGGAGCGCGGCGAGATTATTGCGCCGCGCGCGGTCTACGGCTACTTTCGTGCGGTGGCGGAGGGCGACGACGTGGTGCTCTTCGACTCGGCGGACGCAACGAAGGAGATCGGGCGCTTTGCCTTCCCGCGCCAGCCGGGCGGCGAGCATCTGTCGCTGGCCGATTACGTGCGCGAGCGCGAGAACGGCGGTGCCGCCGACGTCGTCGCGCTGCAGATCGTCACCGTGGGCGAGGAGGCCGGTCGGCTAGTCGAAGCGTTGCAGTCGGCCGGCGACTACAGCGAGGCCTACTTTCTGCACGGGTTCTCGGTTCAATCCGCCGAAGCGCTTGCGGAGCTCGTGCACCGGCACGTTCGTGCCGAGCTCGGCATCGAACCGGGTCGCGGGAAGCGCTATTCGTGGGGCTACGGCGCGTGCCCCGATCTCGCGCAACACGACACCGTCTTCAGATTGCTCGACGCAACGCAGCGCATCGGCGTAACGCTCACAGCCGGTTTCCAAATCGTTCCAGAGCAATCGACTGCCGCGATCGTGCTCCACCATCCGAAGGCGAGCTACTTTAATGCTGCCGCCACGCGAGAACGCTCCGCACCCGCGACGTAGCCGAGCATCCCAGGCGCGAGTCTTGCGCGTAGTTGGTCTAGTATGTTAGACTAGACCAGATGAAACGCGTCAATATGTATGAGGCGAAGACGCACTTATCGCTCCTCGTCGGCGAAGCGCTCAAGGGCGAGGAAGTCGTGATTGCGCGCAACGGGAAGCCTTTGGTGAAGCTGGTGCCCGTTCAAGAACGAAAGCCGAGCGATGCCTTCGGAATGGATCGTGGGAAATTCGAAATTCCACCTGATTTCGATGAGACTCCGGATGATTTCAAGGAGTATCTGTGAACGGCGTCCTGCTCGATACGCACGTATTTCTCAGCTTGGCGCTGGAGCCGGAGCGCGTACCTGCCGCGATGCGGCAGGCGCTCGACGCGTCGCCGCACCGGCTCCTTTCCGTCGCCTCTGCCTGGGAAATTTCCATAAAGTACTCGACCGGCAAGCTGCCCCTCCCGGAGCCTCCCGCTGCGTACGTGCGGTCTCGTTCTTCACAGTTGCTCGTGCAGTCGCTTCCGATAACGGAGCAGCACGCCGTGCGTGTCGCGACGCTTCCTATGTTCCATCGCGATCCGTTCGATCGTCTCTTGATCGCGCAGGCGCTCGAAGAAGACCTCGTGCTTCTGACGCTCGATCGAAGAGTTCTCCAGTACAAGGTTCGCACCGTTCGCGTTGAAAGGCAGCGAACGAAGAGGCGAGGTCGATAGAGGACGTGATGCTCTACGATCACATCGATTTTCGCGTCGCCAACGTCGCGCTGGTGCGGCCGCTCTACGACGCACTGCTAGTCGAAATGGGATACACGGATCAGCACGACGACGCCGAGTCCGTCGGCTACCACCGGCCGAACGAAGCGGGGACGGACGCATTCTTTTGGATCGTCCAACAGGACGGGCACGTGCCGAACGGTACGCGCGTGGCATTCGCCGCACAATCGCGCGCGGAGGTCGACCGTCTCGCGGCGACCGTACGCGAGCACGGTGCACGCGAGTTCGAGCCGCCGCAGCTCGTTGCGGAGTACGGGCCGTCCTATTATGCGGCGTTCTTCGAAGATGCCGAGGGGAACGCGCTGGAAATCTGCTGCCGGAAGCCCGAGTAGGACGAACGAAAATGGCAGGAGCGCGCGATACTCGAATGCCACGCAGCGATGGTTGAGACAGTTCTCCTTATCGTCCTGGGCTTCGTTACCGCGCTTTTCGTGTGGGCCTGGATCGACGCCCTGATCGTCAAGCGCCGCGGCCTCGCGCGGCCGCGCCTAATCGAGCTCGCGATCGGCTTCGTGACCGACTTCTTCGATACGCTCGGCATCGGATCGTTCGCTCCGACGACCTCGCTTTTCAAGCTCTTTCGTCTCGTTCCCGACGAGCGTATTCCGGGGACGCTGAACATCGGTCACACGCTGCCGACGGTTCTCGAAGCGGTGCTCTTCATCGGCTTCACGAGCCGCGCGGCCGTGGAGCCGATCACACTCGTGTCGCTCATTGCCGCGGCGGTGCTCGGGGCCTGGCTCGGTGCTGGCTTCGTGGCGCGTTGGCCCCGCCACTACATTCAGATCGGGATGGGTACGGTGCTGCTGATCGCGGCGGCGCTCTTCGTTATGAAGAATCTGAACTGGCTTCCGGGCGGAGGTCACGCGCACGCACTCTTCGGCCTGAAACTATGGATCGGCGTCGTGGCGAACTTCTGCCTCGGCGCGCTCATGACGATTGGGATCGGTCTTTACGCTCCGGCCATGATGCTCGTGGCGCTGCTCGGGATGGAGCCGGCCGTCGCGTTTCCCATCATGATGGGCTCGTGCGCGTTCCTCATGCCCTCCGCGAGCATCCGCTTCATCCGCTTTGATGCGTATTCAGCCAGAGCGGCACTGGGTCTGACCGTCGCAGGATTACCCGGCGTGTATCTCGCCTGGCGGTTCTTCCAGTGGCTGCCGATCACCGCGGTGCGATGGCTCGTCGTGGTCGTGGTCGTTTATGCGGCGATCGCGATGCTTCGCTCGGCAATGGTGCGCGGTCGCGCCGACGCGGTTCGGGTCAAAGGGGCGGGCGCGTGACGATGCGTTCTACGCCGTAGCGGGCGTCGTCGCTCCGAAGACAAACGTCCCGCCTACGATCGTGCCGATGACGTCGTGGGCGGCATCCCAAAGAGAGAGATCCGCGCGCATTCCCGGTGCGATGCGTCCGATGAGATGGTCGTGGCGGATGAGCTTTGCGGGCGCGTACGTTGCCGCGACGATCGCGCGCTCGAACGGCAGTTCTGCGTACGACATGTAGTTGCGCACGGCCTGATCCATCCTGAGCGCGCTGCCGGCAATCGTCCCGTCAGACGAGCGCATGACGCCGCCTTCGATGTGATAGCTCGCGTCGGCTGCCGGCATGAAGTCGGTTGCGAGCACGATGCGCTCGCCGAGCGTCCGGTGCAGGATGTCGATCATCACCGGCGACACGTGGTATCCGTCGCAGATCACCTGTACGAGCGTTCGCGCGTCCTGGATGTACGCCGCGAGCAGCGACGGATCCCGATGATCGAGCGGCGGCATGGCGTTGAAAGCATGCGTCAGAGAGCGGAATCCTAGCCCTATCGCGAGAATTCCATCGCGGTAGCGCGCGCCGGTGTGGCCCGCGGAGCAGACGACGCCGTGCTCCAAGAAGACGCGCGCTGCGTCTGCGGCGCCCTCGATCTCTGGTGCGAGCGTGACCATCAGGCATCCGCCGTGGCAGGCTTCCACCATCTCACGCGCGCCGCGCTCGGAGGCGGGAACGATCCAGTCGCTGCGATGCACGCGGCGAAACTTCGCGTTCAAGAACGGGCCTTCGAAGTGCACGCCGAGGCAACGCGCACCGTGCGGTTCGTCTTCTTCGAGCGCGTGTGCTGCCTCGACGACCTCGGAGGCGGCGTGGAGCATGGATTCCCACGGCGCCGTCATGATGCCCGCAACGAACCCGGTGACGCCGACGCGGGCGTACTCGCGCGATGCAACGGGTACGGCGTAGCCTTGATCGCGGTTGAACAGATGCTCGCCCGCGCCGTTGGTGTGAACGTCGATCATGCCCGGCGCGATGATGCTGCCGTCGGGGAGCGGAACGTCGGTTGCACCCTCCGCGGGTAACAATGCATCGATGCGGCCATCCGCCATTCCCAAGCGTCCGAAGATCGATGTCCCGTCACCGGTCGCGATGAACGCGGGCCCCAGGGTGAGTCCCACGAGCGGCGCTCTTCGCGACCGCGTTAAACGGCCCTTGCCCTCGCCAGACATTTTACAAAGCAAGCGCGGCAAGCGGGAGCTAGGACGGCGGGGGCGAGGAGGCTAAGCAGCAGGAGCGAGGAGGCGAAGCGCAAGAGCGGCTCCGAGACGAAGGGGCTTTGCGTTTCTTCTGCGGCTACCCCTAGCTGGAACGTATCAGTGCGAGCGCCTCGTCGCGACGTTGCTCCATGAGCTCGCGCGTGTCGCCTTCGACGTTGAGCCGCAGCAGCGGCTCCGTGTTGGAAGGGCGCACGTTCATCCACCAGTGCGGGTACTCTACGGTGACGCCGTCGAGATGGTCGATCGTTGCGTCGCGATAGTGCGATTCGACGAGCGTGAGCTTGGCGGCCACGTCGTCGACGTGCGTGTTGATCTCACCCGAGCGGTAACGCGTGTCGATGGGAGCGATGACGGTGCTCACCGGAGCATCGGCCTCGCTGAAGACCTCGAGGCATTGCATTAGCGCGATCATTCCGGAGTCCGCGTACCAATTATCTTTGAAATAGAAGTGGCCGCTATGCTCGCCTCCGAAGACGATATCTCGCTCGCGCATGGTTTTCTTGATGATCGAGTGACCGACTTGCGAGCGAATCGGGATGCCGCCCGCGCGGGTGATGAGCTCGGGGACGCTGCGACTGCAAATGAGATTGTAGAGAATCTTTGCCCCCGGATGGCGTTTGAGCGTATTGAGCGCGACGAGCGCGGTCACGGTGCTGCCGTCGACGAGCTGCGCTTTCTCGTCGACGATGAACATGCGATCGGCATCCCCGTCGAACGCGACCCCGACGTCGCAGCCGTGGCGTTTCACCGCGGCCTGTAGGTCCGCCATGTTCTCTGGCTCGATCGGGCTCGCGGGATGGTTCGGAAAGCTGCCGTCGAGCTCGAAGAAGAGCGGCGTCACCTCGCACGGCAAGTGCTTGAACACGTACGGAACGGTTTTGCCGGCCATGCCGTTTCCAGCGTCGATCGCGACCTTGAACGGCTTGATCGCGGAACGATTGACGAACGAAAGGCAGTGCTCCGCGAATGCGTCGAGCACGTCGCGGCTGGAGATCGAGCCCGGCGTCTTCGCCGGCGGCGGGAGTGCGCCCGAGAGAACGCAGTCGCGAATCGTTGCGAGGCCCGTATCGAGCGAGATCGCCTCGGCTTGCGCACGCGTGAACTTCATGCCGTTATAATCCGCCGGATTGTGTGACGCCGTGATCATGACGCCGCCGTCGAAGCCAAACTTTCCGACGGCAAAGTACAACGCGTCGGTCGAGACGAGGCCGATGTCGACGACGTTGGCGCCGGCCTCCGTCGCACCGCGAGCGAACGCTTTGAATAGGGCGGTGCCCGAAGGGCGCATGTCGCGACCGACCGCGATGGTACGCGCGCCGAGCTGCGGTGCGAAGCACCGGCCTATCGCGTAGGCAACATCGTCGTTGAGCTCTGACGGATAAATCCCACGAACGTCGTAGGACTTGAAGATGTTTGCGCCCAGGCGGGACTGCATGGCGCCCTGTTCGGAGACGGTGTGCTGAAACCTTTGCCCGCGTTGACGGAGCGGGCGGCGGGCACCGTCATATTCACGGTCTTCCTCTTGTTCGTGCTGTGGATCGCCGTCGAAGGCGCATTTCAAACGCGAGCGAACATCGCCGACACGTTCAGTCGCGAAGCCGAGATGCAGCGCGCGCAAATCGACCTGCAAGAGATGCTGCGCTTGCAGATCAACGAAGAGAACTCGTTGCGCGGCTTCGTCTTGACGCGCGATCCGTTCTACGTGCAGCAATACGCTCTAGCGTCGGCGCAGTGGGCGGCGAAGGAGACGGCGGTGCATAACGCGCTCGTCGACGAGCACTTGGGGGGCGCATTGCAGATGCTCGACGAGTACGATACCGTGCAGACGCGCTGGCGGACCGAGATCGCGCTTCCGCTTCTCTCGCGGCCGCGCAGCGGGCTCGTCGCGCTGGACAAGCAGAACAAAGCCTTCATCGACTACCAGGCGCAGACGGCCGACGGCGTCCGCGCCGCCCTCGTCGTCACGAGCGCGGCGCTCGTGCGCAGCACGCAAGACCAAATCAATCGTTCGTCGTACGTGCGTGCCTTCTGGCTGCTCATCTTCGGGCTGCTCGCCATTCTGTTCAACGCGTACGGATCGCGCTTGACGCGAGAGCTCCAAGAGGAACGAATGGTCTCGGACGTGCTGCAGCAAGCCTTCCGCAGCGCGCACGTTCCCGTTCCCAACTGCGAAATTGGCGCGAGATATCTGTCGGCGAGCAATCGTCTGCGCGTCGGCGGAGACGTGTACGACGTCTTCCGGCTATCGGAGAAGCGCGCGCTGCTGCTCATCGCGGACGTCAGCGGAAAGGGCGTCGATGCCGCCGTGCTGACTGCCTTCGTGCGGTTCACCGTGCGCTCGATCGCGCTGCGCCACGTCGACCCGGGGAACATCCTGACGGAGTTCAACGAGACGTTCGCTAGGACGATCGACAACCCATCGCTGTTCATCACGATGCTCGTCGGCGTTCTCGATTGCAGCGGCGGGTCGTTCAGCTATGCAAGCGCCGGGCACGATTCCGCATACGTGCGCCGTTCCACGAGCGTGGAGGCATTGCAGGTGACGGGGCCGCTCGTCGGCGTCATCGAAGCGACGTACGGAACGAAATCCGTGCAGCTTGCGGTCGGCGACTCGCTCGTGCTGGCTACCGACGGGCTCACCGAGGCGCGCGCGCGCTCTGGAGAGTTGTTGGGCGAGCGTGCGGCGATGGATTTGATCGCCGCCGCGCCGCCCGAGGCGCAGGCGCTAGCCGATTATCTCGCGGCGCAGGTGCGCAAGCGCAGCGGCAATCGTCCCACCGACGATCTCGCGCTGCTCGTCGTGCGATATGCGGGAGAGGATGCCTGCAATGCGTGAGCTCGCGCGCGTCGGCGCGGCGCTGCTTCTCGCGCTGCTGTGTAGCCTCCCAGCGGCGGCCGCCTGCCGGCTCCGCGTGCGGGAACGCATCGTGCTCTTCGGGCTCGGCGCCGACCCGGGCGTGTTCCTCTGGGACTCTCGCTTTCGGTTACGCGCCTATCACGCGGCTTCGTTCGACGAAGCGCAAGGGATGCTACCGCGAGCGCTTCTCGTCCGAGCGGGAACGCGTGCGATCGTGATCTGGTGCTTGCCGCGGTTCGTGCAACCTCGCTACGGCATGACGCTCGACGATGCGGTCGAAGTGCGCATTCTCACGGGCCCGCTGCACGGGCAGACCGGGTGGGTGCTCGGCTCGGACGCGCGCCTCTAGCAGGCTGTTAGCCTCCCTAGCAGTCGTAGTACAGATAGAACTCGTACGGATGCGGCCTGATTTCGACCGGACGCAGCTCGCGCTCGGTCTTGAACGCGATCCACGACGAAATGAAGCTCTCGGTGAAGACGCCGCCATCGACGAGATATGCGTGATCGCCGGAGAGCGCGTCGAGGGATTGCCGCAGCGAGCCGGGCACCGAGCGAATCTTTGCGGCTTTCTCCGCCGGCAAATCGTAGATGTTTTCGTCGAGCGGTCCAAACCCCGCGGCAACCGGATCGATCTTGCGCTTGATGCCGTCGATGCCGGCGCAGAGCAGCGCCGAGAACGCAAGATACGGGTTCGCCGCCGGATCGGGAGGGCGGAACTCGAGGCGCTTCGAGCTTGGCTTTCCCTTGTAGAAGACGGGGATCCGGATGGCTGCCGAACGGTTACGCGCGGAGAACGCGACGTTGACCGGCGCCTCGTAATGCGGCACCAGTCGTTTGTACGAGTTGGTCGTCGGCGCGCAGAACGCGAGCAGCGAATCGATGTGCGTGAGCAATCCCCCGATGTAATAGAGCATCAGTTGCGACGCTTCTCCGTAACCGGACGCGTCGTAGAAGAGCGGCGCGTCGTCCTTCCAGAGGGACTGATGCACGTGCATGCCGGAGCCGTTGTCGCCGAAGACGGGCTTGGGCATGAACGTGACGGTTCGTCCGTTTCGCGCAGCGACGTTCTTGACGACGTACTTGAAGGCCATGAGGTTGTCTGCGGTGCGCAGCAGTGAGTCGCAGCGGAAGTTGATCTCGGCTTGGCTCGCGCCGACCTCGTGGTGCTGCATCTCGACCTGCATTCCCCAGTCGGCGAGGGCGAGCGCGGTCTCCGCGCGCAGATCGGCCTGCGTATCGTTCGGCGGCACCGGAAAGTATGCTTCCTTCGGTCGCATCGTGTAGCCGCTCGGCTCCACGGCAGAGTTCCATGAACCCTCGCGCGTGTCGATCTCGTAGAACGCGCGGCTCATGGTGTTCTCGTACGAGACGCGATCGAAATAATGAAACTCCGCCTCGGGTCCGAAGAACGCGGTCGTCGCGATTCCGCTGGAGCGCAAGTACGCTTCGGCCTTGCGCGCGATATTGCGCGGATCGCGCTCGTAGAGATCCTGCTTGACGGGATCGAAAACGTCGCACACGAACGACACCGTCGGCACGGTGCGAAACGGGTCGCGAACGGCGGTCGATGGATCGGGCTTCAATATCATGTCCGACTCGTGAATGGACTGAAAGCCGCGAATCGAGGAGCCGTCGAAGCCGGTGCCCGCTGTGAAGGCGTCCTCGTCGATCTGATCGGCGGGGACGGTCGTGTGCTGCCAGGTCCCCGGCACGTCGGTGAACTTGAGATCGATCATCTTGGCGCCGCATTCCTTGACGAAGGCGACGGCGTCTCGTGCGTTCTGCGGAGTCTTCTTTGTCATGGAGGGTCGTTTCCGCAAGACGGCGGCCGCGCCGCTGTCCACGCGGTTAACGTTCCGGCGCAGGAGGTGCTCCAGATGGATAGACCCGCAGGTGTCCGTCCGCCAGCCGCACGCGCGCGATCGTGCTCTCGTAGACGACGTCGAGCAGCGGGCTCGCGAGCACGTCGTCCGGTGCCCCAGCGGCACGGAGTGCGCCGTCGCCGAAGAGCACGATGCGATCCGCATACGCTGCCGCCTCGTTGAGGTCGTGCAGGGCACAGAGTATCGCCTTCCCGCGTCGCGCGAGCGAGCGCAGGAGCGCGAGCATGCGCTGCGCGACGTGCAGGTCGAGGTGCGTCGTTGGCTCGTCGAGCAGCAGCACCGGCGTCTCTTGCGCGAGAGCGACCGCAACCCAAACGTTTCGGCGTTCGCCGCTCGAGAGCGTCGAGAAGGTGCGATCGGCGAACCCTTGCGCGCGTACCTCGGCCAGCGCCGTCGCGATGGCGGCCTCGTCCGCTGCGTTTTCGCGCCATTCCCACCATCGGTGATGCGGGTAGCGTCCGGCTGCGACGACGTCGCGCACGCGCAACGCCTCCACGGGTGTCTCCTCGGCGGCCAGAAACGCGATGCGCAGCGCGCGTTCGCGCGTCGACAGCGCGTCGATGCGGACGCCATCGATCGCGATCGTTCCGAGAGCCGGCGGATGAAACCCGGCGATGGCGCGCAGGAGCGTCGTCTTGCCGACGCCGTTCGGCCCGACGATCGCGACGAGCTCGCCCGAGGCGACCGAGAGGGAGATATCCGAGAGCAGGCGCCGGCCGGCGATCTCCAGCGCGACGTCGCGCACCTCGATCATCGCTCGCTCCCGGTGCGAAGGAAGAGCCAGAGAAAGACCGGGACTCCGATGAACGCGAGAAGCACGCCGATCGGAAGCTCCGCGGGAGCGACGATCGTCCGGCAGACGGCGTCCGCGAGCACGCAGAGCAATGCGCCTGCAAATGCCGAAGCCGGCAGCAAGAAGCGCACGTCGGTTCCGACGATCTTCCGTCCGGCGTGCGGAACGATCAGGCCGACGAAGCCGATCAGTCCCGCCAGCTCGACGCTGCACGCTGCCAGCAATGCAGCCGCCGCGAGGACGAGCCATTGCGCGCGCTCGACGTTGACGCCGACGCTGCGCGCCTGTACGTCGCCGATGCGCAGTGCGTTGAGGGCGGGAACTGCGGGCACGACGAGGGCACACGCGAACGCGGCGTACGGAAGGCAGAGCCACACGTCGCGCCAGGTTCGTCCAGCGGGAGATCCGGCGAGCCATCCGATGATCGCATTTGCGTACGAGCCGGATTGCGAGCTCACGATCGCCAACGCGACGATTGCGGAGAAAAACGCGGAGAGCGAGACGCCGGCGAGAATGAGGCGCTGCGCGTCCAAGCCGCTGCCGCGGCGTGCGAGAGCCGCCACGAGCACGGCCGTGCCGAGGCCGGCGGCAAAGCCGATTCCCGGCGTGGCGACGGCGCTCACGCCGAGCAGTAGCGAGACGGCGATGGCTGCGGCGGCACCTGCGCTCACGCCGGTGAGGTAGGGATCGACGAGCGGGTTGCGCAGCAGGCCCTGCAGCAGCGTTCCCGCAATCGCGAGCGCGGCGCCGACGAACGCGACATCGCAGATGCGCGGCAGGCGCAGTTGCCACACGATCACGCTCACGGCATCGGTCGCCTGGGGATGCGCGAGTGCTGCGGCGATGCTTCCGGCGGGGATCGGCGTCGCGCCGACGAGGAGCGCAGCGCACATCGCGCCGAGCGCGAGGAGCGCGAGCGCCGCGACGCGCAGGCCCAGGCGAAGCGTCATGCTTCGCTAAGTGTACGCCATGAAGGAAACCTTGCCCGCTGCGCAGCGCGGCATCGTCGTTGCGGTCGATCTCGGCGATCCGCGTCGACCGCTCGAGCCGGAGCTCGAAGAGTTCGAAGCGCTCGCGCGGGCCGCCGGAGCGTCGGTCGCGGGGCGCATCGTTCAGCGGCGCGACGCGCTCGATCCGTCGACGCTCGTGGGGAGCGGCAAAGCGGGCGAGATCGCCGATGCCGTGCGCGATCTCGGTGCGAACGTCGTTCTGATCTTGAACGATCTGCGTCCGCGCCAGAGGAAGGGGCTCGAACGGTCGATTCAGGTACCGATCGTGGATCGCACGATGGTCATCCTCGACGTCTTCGCACGTCACGCACGCAGCCGCGAGGGGAAGCTCCAGGTCGAGCTGGCACAGTTGCGCTACCGGCAGTCGAATCTCATCGGAATCGGAGCGGACCTGTCGCGCTTGGGCGGCGGCATCGGCACGCGCGGCCCCGGCGAGACGAAACTCGAGGTCGACCGTCGCCGCATCGCGCAACGCGTCGCGACGCTCAAGGAACAGCTGGAGCAGGTCCGGCGGCAGCGCGCCACGCGCCGCGCGGCACATCGCCGCGAACCACTGGTGGCGCTCGTCGGCTACACGAACGTCGGGAAGTCGTCGTTGCTCAACGCGCTAGCCCGAACCGCGAGCACGTCGAAAGGCGCGTTCGTCGCGGACCAACCCTTCGCGACGCTCGACCCGACGGTGCGCCGCGTCTATCTTCGCGAGGAGAGCAGCGTGCGAGTGGTCGACACGGTCGGCTTCATCACGGACCTGCCGAAGGACCTCGTTGCGGCATTTCGCGCGACGCTCGAAGAGCTCGGCGAGGCCGATCTCTTGATCCACGTGACGGACGCATCGAGCCACGATCGCGAGCGCCAGGGCCGTGCGGTCGATGCGATCCTGCAGGAGCTCGACCTCGATCGCAAGCCGAAACTCGTCGTCCTCAACAAAATCGACGTGGCGCAAACGGCGCCGCACGTCCCCGGCGTATTGGAAGTCAGCGCGAAGACGGGACTCGGGCTCGATCGGCTACGCGCAGAAATCGCGAAAGCCGTATCGCCCTAACGAGGCCCTCATGCGTTCCCTGGACCGTCGTGCGCGTGCGATGCCGTGCCGTCGCCGATCCACGCGACCTGCGGAATCTTGAAGAAGCGCGCCATGGCGTTCAGCGGTCCCGCGTACTCGCCTCTCGTCCGCGCGAATCGCTCCCACGCTTCATCGCGTTCGCACAACGCGTAACCGGCCGCGACGAGGCGCTTGCAGGCGCGATCGAAGTCGGCGCGCGCGATGCCGGGATCGCCGGCTATCATCTCGCCGATGCGAAAGAACGTCGCGAGGTCGCGCACCGCGTGGCGAGCGATCGAGAAGCAGATGCGCGCCTCGCCGTACTCCTCGGGGTCGAGCATCGTATCGGCAAGCAGCGACGCGTCGAGCAGGGCGCCGAGCGTTCCGACCCACGATTGGTCGTCGTGGCTCGAGCGGAAGAATGCGAGCACCGGGTACGCGAGATGGCTTTCCATCAGGGCAGCGGTCCAGCCTTGCGCTTCGCGCATGAGGTCGCACAGGCTCGAGCGCGTATGCGTCATCGCAGCGATTTCGTAGAGCCCGACGGCGCTCGGCGGCGATCCGGCCCTCGCTGCGAAGGTGACGATGAAGGATTCGCGGCGCTGGAACGTTCCGAAGAGCGCGAAGAGGTATGCGGTCGTGATGGAGACGACGCCGAGGCCGGAGGCTGCGGCACAGAGCGAGACGAAGCGCGCGAAGCCTTGACGCGCGACGATGTCGCCGAAACCGATCGTCAAGAACGACGTTCCAGCGAAGTATGCTGCGTCGAAATACGAGCGCGGCACCGGCGCCAGCTCGCCTCGCAGGCCCCACATCACGGCGCCGTATCCGAGAACGAGCACGACGACCCAAGTGATGAGCATGACGATGAGCGCGAGGGGCGCAAACGTCGCGAAAAACTCTTCGCGCCGGGCGGCGTCATGCGGATAAAGACGTTTGCCGATTGCCGGCCACACCTTCCAGAGGCTGCGCCAGACGATGAAGCTGATGCGGTACGAGAGCGTCGGCGCCCGGGGAACGATGACCGCTTGAAAGATGTCCGTGAACGCGAAAGCAATCGAGGCGATCCCGGCGAGGAGCACCACGAGATCTGCGGTGCCCACGCGCGTTACGGCGTTTGCGTGGGCAGCGGCGTCGGCGACTGGCTCGGTGGCGCCGACGGAACCGGCGGAGGCGGGAGCGTCGGCATGCCGGCCGGCATTGCGATGGGGAGCAAGCGCGCGTAACCGATGGAGATGCCTTGGTCCTTCGTAACGGCCACCGTCACGTCGACCGTCGTATAGGCCGGCGCGCGCACGGTGACGATTTGTTGGCCGACGGGGACGCGTGCGATCAGGAAGGCTCCTCTGCCGTCGGTCGACGCCGTGTACAGCGATCCGACCGAGACAAGCGCATTGCCGATCGGCTGATTGGTCGTGGCGTCGAGCACCCGTCCGGTCACCGAACCGTAGTCCTGCACGCCGACCACGTGCGGCTGCGAGCAACCGCCGCCGTCCGCGCCGAGCAGCAAAAGGCAGCCGAGAACGACGGGGAGCCAGCGCATCTGGATACCCTACGCCTTGCCTGCTGGGTTCGCCTCCGAAGCCGGCGAGCCGCGCTCTCCAAGGGGAAGCTGCCCGCTTGTGAAAAATGTCACAAGCGAATGGCTCCGTACGCGCCGGTCGGTATTTTCCTCCTCGTTGCCCTTGCAGCTGCTTTGCTTTTCACGCTCTTGCCGGGGCTGCTCGGCCGCAGTAAACCCAATCCACAGAAAGCCGATCCGTACGAGTGCGGCGTCGAGCCCACCTCGCCGCTCGCCGGGCGTTTCCCCGTGCGCTTCTACCTGGTCGCGATGCTCTTCGTCGTCTTCGATGTGGAGGCGGCCTCGTTCTATCCCTGGGCGGTGCAGATGCACGCGCTGCGCGTCTTCGGCCTGCTCGAGATGGTCGTCTTCGTCGTGATCCTCGCCATCGGATACGCGTACGTGTGGAAGAAGGGCGGATTTCAGTGGAGGTAGGCCCGGGGAAGTTTTTGCTCGCGCGCGTCGACGAGGTCGCGCGCTGGGCGCAAAGCTCGAGCGTTTGGCCGCTCACCATGGGCCTTGCGTGTTGCGCGATCGAGATGATGAGCGTTACCGATCCCCAATTCGACATCGCCCGTCTCGGCTCGGAAGTCTTTCGTAGCTCGCCGCGGCAGGCCGACCTCATGATCGTCTCCGGCCGCGTCGCGCAGAAGATGGCGCCGATCATCAAACGCATCTACGATCAAATGGCGGAGCCAAAATGGGTGATCTCGATGGGAGCGTGTGCGAGCTCGGGCGGCGTCTTCGACAACTACGCTATCGTCCAGGGCGTCGACACGGTGATTCCCGTTGACGTCTACGTTCCGGGCTGTCCGCCGACGCCAGACGGCCTGCTCCACGGCATCACGTTGATCCAGCAGCATATCCGCGAAGGCGGACGCGGCGGAATTCTTGCGCGCTCGTAGCTTTTCTCGTTAAGGAGCCTCGTTGCCCAGCACTCAAACTCCACCGATCGCCGGCGGTGCAATCGACCCCCCGAGCCTGCGCCCGCCGATCGCGGACGCGCGGATCGAGCGCGTGGACGCGGCGCGGCTGCGCGCGCGGCTCGAGGAGTTGCACGCGCAAGGCTGGACCATGCTGCTCGACCTCGGCGCCGCCGACTACCCGCTGCGCGCGCCGCGCTTCGACGTCGTCTATCATCTATTGAAGCTGTCGCCGGCGGCGCGAACGGTCGCCGAGGTGGGAACGCCCGAACGTCTGCGCCTGCTGTGCGGCGTCGAGGCCGGCGACGCGCGCTTGCCGACCACGACCGATCTCTGGCCGTCGGCGAACTGGGCCGAGCGAGAAGTATTCGACCTCTTTGGGATCGTCTTCGATGGCCATCCGGATTTGCGTCGCATCCAAATGCCGCACACGTGGGAAGGGCATCCGCTGCGCAAGGACTATCCGCTGCGTGGTCCGGCTCGGGAACGCTCGCCGCGCCCCGCGTTTGCGCTCAAGAGCAACGTGCAGGCCGGCGTCCCGCCCTCGGGCGACACCCTCGCGGCTCTGCAAGAACAGCGGAAGAAATCGTGAGCAGTCTCTCGACACAGCCGCTCACGCCCGAGATCGTTTCGCGCGAGGGGAACTCGATGGTCCTGTCGATGGGGCCGCAGCACCCATCGACGCACGGCGTTTTACAGCTCGTTCTCGAGATCGAGGGCGAGAACGTCGTCAACGTCGATCCCGAGATCGGCTATCTGCACACCGGCATCGAAAAGACCGCCGAAAATCTCTTCTGGTCGCAGGCGCAGACCGTCATCGAACGCATGGATTATCTGGCGCCCGAGTCCAACTCGCTGTGCTACGTTCTTGCCGCCGAAAAGCTGCTCGGAATCACCGATCGCATTCCTTCGCGCGCACAGGTGATTCGCGTGCTCTTTGCCGAGTTGACGCGCATCGCGTCGCATTGCGTCTGGCTCGGGACGCATTGCATCGATCTCGGTGCGCTCTCGGTGTTCTTTTACGCCTTCGACCTGCGCGAGAACATACTCGATCTGCAAGAGGAAGCCGGCGGCGCGCGCATGCACCCGAACTACCTGCGGATCGGCGGATGCAACGGCGATCTGCCGGAGGGATTTCTCGCGAAGCTCGACGCGTTGATCGAGAAATTTCCGGGACGCATGGCCGATCTTCGCGGGCTCCTGCAAGCGAACCCGATTTTTCAAGATCGTACGATCGGCATCGCGAATCTCAGCGCGAGCGATGCCGTCGCCTGGAACGTCACCGGGCCGTCCCTGCGCGCCACTGGCGTCGCGTACGACGTGCGCCGCGCGTTCCCGTACTGCGGATACGAGAGCTACGAGTTCGACGTGCCGACGCGCACCGACGGCGACGCGTACGCGCGTTTTCTCGTGCGCCTCGAAGAGATGGAACAGGCGCATCGGATCCTGCAGCAAGTGCGAAAGCGGCTCGACGCGCCGGGGCCCGTCATGATCGACGACCCGAAGGTTGCGGCGCCTCCCAAGGAGACGATAGCGCTCTCGATGGAGGCGCTGATCCACCATTTCAAGATCGTCAGCGAAGGCTTTCGCGTTCCACCGGGTGACGTCTACCAATCGGTCGAGTCGCCGCGCGGCGAGCTCGGTTTCTATCTCGTCAGCGACGGCGGAAACCGCCCGTATCGCGTGCGCACGCGCCCGCCGTCGCTCTACAACCTGCAGGCGATCAAGGCAATCGCTCGCGGAAATCTGATCGCCGATCTCGTCGTGACGATCGGTTCGCTCGACCCCGTCTTCGGTGAGGTCGACCGGTGAACGAGCGCGAAGCGGCATTCCCCGCGTTGCTCGCGCGGCTGCGCCCGCAGTGCGAGGCGCTCGCCGCCCAGTACGAGCAAAAGCGCTCGGCCCTGCTGCCGATCATGCATCTCTTCCAGGAGCACGAAGGGTTCGTGAGCCTGCAAGCCATGCGCGCGGTCGCCGAGATGCTCGAGCTCACGCCCGCGGTGGTCGAGTCCACGGTCTCGTTTTACACGCTGTTCTATCGTAAGCCGGTTGGGAGATACATCGTCCAAATCTGCCGCGGTCTTGCGTGCAGCATCAACGGCGCCGAAGACGTGATGCGCATCTTCCGCCGGAGACTCGGCATTGCGAGCCTCGAGACGACCCCGGACGGGCTCGTCTCCTACGAAGAAGTCGAGTGTCTCGCGGCGTGCGATCGCGCGAGCTGCGCGCAGGTGAATCTGGAGTTCGTATACGAGCTCGACGAAAGGGCGATCGACGAGATGCTCGCGGCGATGCGCTCGGGGACGTACTCGACTGCCCCGATGGCGCAGTCCGACGTTCCGGAACGCTCGTGGAGCGTGGCGCAGAACGCCGAAGTCGCGCGCGGGCGCAAGTCGCCGGGAGCGGTGGGGACGCCCAGCCCGGACAACGCGGGCGGCGTGGGAGACGAAATCGGCATCATCATGCTGGACCGCATCGCCGAGCGAGACGTTTCGTTCCACGGCGCAACCCGCGAACGCGCCGTGCGCGAAGCGCGCGACGTCGTTGCCGTCCTTGAAGAAGAACGAAAGAATGCCGGTCACTAAGGTTCTCACCGAAGGCATCGGCGAGGTGGATCTGCGCTCGATCGACGTCTATCGCAAACGCGGTGGCTACGAGCAGTGGACGCGAGCGCTCGCATCGCTCACGCCGGAGCAGGTCATGGAATACGCCGACAAGTCCGGCTTGCGCGGCCGCGGCGGCGCCGGCTTTCCCACGGGGCGCAAGTGGAGCTTCCTTCCGAAAGTGGACAAGCCGCGCTATCTCGTCTGCAACTCCGACGAGGCCGAGCCGGGTACGTTCAAAGATCGCATGCTGATCGAGAACGTGCCGCATTTGGTTCTCGAGGGGATGCTGCTCGGCGCGTACGGCATCGGCTCGCATCACGCATTCATCTACATTCGTGGCGAGTTCAAGGAAGGATATCGCGTCTTCACGCGCGCGCTCGAGGAGGCGCGGGCGGCCGGATTCGTCGGTAAGAACGTGCGCGATAGCGGATACGACCTCGAGGTGACCGTGCACCGGGGAGCGGGTGCGTACATTTGCGGTGAGGAGACCGCCCTGTTGAACTCGCTCGAGGGCAAGCGCGGCGAGCCGCGCCTGAAGCCGCCGTTTCCCGCCGTCGAAGGCCTGTACGGAATGCCGACGGTGGTGAACAACGTCGAGACGCTTGCGTATCTCGTGCCGATTCTCGCGCGCGGCTGGGAATGGTTCGCCGCCGTCGGCACCGAGCGGAGCAAAGGCTACAAGATCGTCTCCGTTTCCGGACACGTGCAGCGTCCGGGCAACTACGAAGTGCCGCTCGGTACGCCGGTGCGAGAACTGATGGAGCTCGCGGGCGGCCTGCGCTCCGGCCGTACGCTGAAGGCGATCCAGCCCGGCGGCGGCTCGTCTGCGTGCATCTTCGAAGAGCAGCTCGACCTGCCGTACGATTACGAGTCGCTCGCGAAGGCAGGCACGATGCTCGGTTCCGGCGCGATGGTCGTCTTCGACGACACGACCGATTTCGTGAAAGCCGCCTACAACCTCGTGCGCTTCTTCGCGCACGAATCATGCGGACAGTGCACGCCGTGCCGCGAGGGCGGCCACTGGCTCGAACTCGTCCTCGAACGTTTCGTCGAGGGCCGCGGATTGCGCGGTGATATCGACATGCTGCACCGCGTCAGCGCGAGCATCACCGGCATCAACCTCTGCCCGCTCGGCGATTCGATCGAGCCGTTCTTGAAGTCCGTGCTGAACCGGTTCCCCGAAGAGTTCGAAGCGCGTCTCATGAAGGAAGCCGTTCACAGCCGATGACGGAGCTGATTACGCTGACGATCGACGGCGTCGAGCTCGCCGTGCCGAAGGGCACGCTGCTCGTCGAAGCCGCCCGCACGGTCAGGCAAGAGATTCCCGTCTACTGCTATCACACGAAGCTCGGACCGGCGGGGCTCTGCCGCGTCTGTTTGGTCGAGATCGAAGGCATGCCCAAGCTGCAGATTGCGTGCAACACGCAGGCTGCGGACGGAATGGTGGTACACACGCGCAGCGAGAAGGCCCACGCGGGTAGGGCGACGGTCGTCGAGCTGTTGCTCGTAAATCATCCGCTGGATTGCCCGATCTGCGACAAGGGCGGCGAATGCGACCTCCAGGATTACGCGATGGCGTACGGGCGCGGATCGTCGGACGTCGTCGATCCCAAATACAGCAAGCCGAAGGCCGTGGACCTCGGGCCCACGATCGTGCTGGACGAGGAGCGGTGCGTCGTCTGCCAGCGCTGCGTGCGCTTCGACGACATCATCGTGCGCGACCCGCAGCTCGTCGTCAAAGATCGCGGCTACCGCGACATCATTGCCACCGCTACGGGCGCACCGTACCGGCATCATTTCACGGGCAACGTCACCGAGCTCTGCCCGGTCGGCGCGCTCACTTCGAAGACGTACCGGTTCAAGTCCCGCCCGTGGGATCTCGATCGTACGGAGACGAGCTGCACGCAGTGCTCCGTCGGCTGCCGGCAGAACGTCGACGTGCGCTACGGTACGCTCATGCGCACGATGACGGTTGCGGAGGACGACGCGATCTCCGACGGCTGGCTCTGCGACCGCGGGCGGTACAACATCGGCTTCTACGAGTCGCGCGATCGGCTGACGCAGCCGTTGTACAAGAGCGATGGCCGCTTCGTGCAGATCGCGTGGAACGCCGCGTTCGATCTCTGGGCCTCGGCGTTGCGTGCCGCTTCGAAGACGCCGGAATCGTTCGGCGCGATCGGCGGCGGCCGGTTGACGAACGAAGAAGCGTACGTCCTCCGGCACCTTTTTGAGAGGCTCGGCACGCGGAATCTCGATTGGCGCGCCGGGTGGCAACGTCAAGCGACGCCGGGCGCGCGCGCGGGCAGCATCGCCGAGGTCGAGCGCGCGCAGGTCATTCTCGTCGCGGGAGAGAGCCCGGCCGAACTCGCGCCGGTGTTCGATCTGCGCATACGCAAAGCGGCGCTACGCGGCGGCGCACGCGTACGCCAGGTAACGGATCCAGACGACGCCCGCGCGCAGGCCGGCGATGCCGAGCGCGTCGCGCTCGTGTGGGACGGCGTCGATCTCGCGTTGGGAAAGCGGTTGTACGAGAGTCTGTCGGCGCTTCCGGGACTGCGCACGTACGTGGTGGGCGAGCAGCCCAACGCGCGCGGCGCCGAGGCGATGGGCATGCTGCCGGCGGAGGGCGGACGCGACACGTTCGGCATGTTCGCCGACGCTCGCGAGGGCAAGATGGCCGCGCTCTCGCTCTTCGGCGTCAATCCGGTTCGCACGGCACCCAACGCGCAAGACGTGTGCGCGGCGCTCGATGGCGCTGCCTTCGTCGCCGCGAGCGAGCTTTTCATGACGCAGACCGCGCAGCGTGCGACGCTCGTGCTGCCGGCGAAGGGTGCGTTCGAGAAGAGCGGCACGACGACGAACTTCGCGGGCGACCTGCTGCGGCTCAAATCCTCACTCGTCGCTCCCGAGGGCCCGCTCTCGGATCTCGAGATGCTCGTCGGCCTCGCGCGTGCGCTTCGGATCGAGCTGCCGACGGTGGAAGACGTCGAGAAGGCCGTGGGCGAGCGTGCCGCGCGAGCCGAGAGCTTCGGTTTCGGCGATGCGCGTTACGGCGTCGCGCACGAGGGCTCGCCGCCGCCGCGGCGCCTATTCTCCGGCGGCGGCACGTGCGCGCACGACGATCGCATCGCCGCGCTCTGCGAGGCGCCGGCATAGATGCCGCTCTGGATCATCGTGTTCGTCAAGTCCGCGATTCTGCTCTTGGTCGTGATTACGGCATTTGCGTATGCAATGCTGGCGGAGCGGAAGATCTTGGGGTGGATGCAGCTTCGGCCCGGTCCCAATCGCGTCGGCCCATGGGGGCTGCTGCAACCGGCAGCCGACGCCGCGAAGCTGATCTTGAAGGAAGATCTGATGCCGCGCACGGCCGATCCGCTGCTGTTCCGGCTCGCGCCGTTCATCTCGCTGCTGACCGCGTTTTCGGTCTACGCGATCATCCCGTTCGGCGCATCGCCGGCCGGCGTATGGGCGATCGGCAACGTGAACGCAGGCGCGCTGCTGCTGCTCGCGATCATGTCGATCGGCATCTACGGAATATCGCTCGGAGGATGGGCGTCGGGGTCGAAGTACCCGCTGCTCGGCAGCGTGCGGTCGATGGCGCAGATGATCAGCTACGAGCTGGCGATGGGGCTCTCGTTCGTCGGCATTCTGCTCGTTGCCGGGACGACGTCGCTCGACGGCATCGTCTCCGCCCAGCGGGGCCTCTGGTTCTTCATTCCGGAGGCGGTCGCGTTCGTCGTGTACGTCATAACGGCGATCGCCGAGACGAATCGCGCACCGTTCGATTTGGTCGAGGCAGAGACCGAGCTCGTCGCCGGGTTCCACACCGAGTACTCCGGGCTGCGCTTCGGCTTGTTCTTCATCGCCGAATACGTCAACATGCTGACGATCTCGTGCATCGCTACCTTGCTCTTCCTCGGCGGATGGAATGCGCCGTTCGGCTGGACGTGGCTGCCGGGCGTCGTGTGGTTTCTGCTGAAGGTTGGGGCGTTCATGTTTTTCTATATGTGGCTGCGGGCGACGTTGCCGCGCATTCGGTACGACCGCCTGATGGCATTCGGGTGGAAAGTGCTGCTGCCGGTCGCAACGCTGAACGTGATCGTCACCGCCGTCGTCGTCGCGCTGCGGAGTTAGGGTTTTCGAAGAACATGGCAACGCAAAAGCGCCTCTACAATGTCGCCGCGATCCTCAAAGGGCTGTCGATCACGTTCGGCTTCATGTTCAAGAAGAAGCCGACGATTCAGTATCCTTCCGTTCGCAAGAAGCACGCGCCCCGTTTCCACGGGCTGCACGAGCTTCGCCGCTACGAAGACGGCAAGGAGCGCTGCATCGGCTGCGAGTTGTGCTCGAGCGCGTGCCCCGCGAACGCCATCACCGTCATCGGCGCGGAAAACGCGCCCGACGACCGGCGCTCTCCGGGAGAACGGTATGCTGCACGCTACGAGATCGACGAGCTGCGCTGCATCTTTTGCGGGATGTGCGAGGAGGCGTGTCCGACCGACGCGATCGTGCTCACGCCGCGCTTCGAGATGTCGGACTTTCGCCGCGGGGCCCTGATCTACGCAAAGGACCGCCTGCTGGTGCCGCCGGATGGTGGCGTCGGAGCGCCGCCGGACGACCGGCCCGGGGGCATTCCCGCAGATCTGGGAAGCGTTGCCGAGACCAAATCGACGACCGATCCGCAGACCGGATACGACGCAACGTACAACGGATCGCTGTTGAAATGAGCGCGCTCTTTTGGATTCCGGCTGCCGTCATCGTGTGCAGCGCCCTGTGGACGATCGCCGCGTCGAAGCCCGTGTACAGCGTCGTCGCGCTCTTGCTGAACTTTGCCGCGCTCGCGGTGCTCTTTCTCTCGCTCTCGGCTGAGTTCTTGGCGATGATTCAGATCATCGTGTACTCTGGCGCGATCCTCGTGCTCTTTCTCTTCGTTATCGCCTTGCTTTCCAGCGGCGTCGCACCGATCGCGCTCGGTCCGGACCGGCTCTCGCGCCTTGCCGGCCCGGCGTCGTTCTTCATCGCGATCGCTTTGGGCTTGGTCCTGGCGGCCGTTCTCTCGTCACATGCGCCGCCGGCGCACGCCGCGGCGCTCGCGGGGCCGGCCGGCGCGCCCGGCGTCTTCGGCAGCGTCGCGGATTTCGGGAAGGCGCTCTTCACGACGTACCTCTTGCCGTTCGAGATCACGGCGCTGATTCTCATGGTTGCCGTGGTCGGCGTCATCGTGCTTGCGGGGGACGAGACGCCGTACGTAGCGACGCGCCGGCGAGCGGAGCAAACGCGCAAAGAGGTGCGCGAAGCGATCGCGCGCGAGGGAGACTGATGACGGTTGGCCTGCTTCCCGCTCCCGCTTCCGACTACGTCGCGCTCTCGGCGGTGATGTTCTTCATCGGCGTCGCTGGCGTCGTCGTGCGCCGCAACCCCCTCGTGATGCTGATGAGCATCGAGTTGATGTTCAACGCCGCGAACCTGGCGTTCGTCGCCTACGCACGCGTCTGGCTGAATAACGCGGGGCACGTCTTCGCGTTCCTCGTGATTACCGTGGCGGCGGCAGAAGCGGCAATCGCGCTGGCGATCGTCGTCGTGACGTTCCGAACGTCGGAGCGCGTCGACGTCGACGACGTGAGGACGTTGCGCGGATGATTCTGATCGCACTGCTCCTTCCGCTCGCCGGCGCGGTGCTCTGCTGGGGCCTCGGCCCGTGGCTGCGTTCGTGGGCCGGCTGGCTCGCGACCGCCGTCGTTGCCGCGTCGTTCGGCCTGATCCTCGCAACGGGAAGCGGCTCGCAAGCGCTCTTCTCGTGGATGCCCGGCTTCGATTTCGGCCTGACGCTCGATCGCCTTTCGCTGCTCTGGGCGCTCATCATCACCGGCGTCGGCTTCCTGATCCACCTCTACTCGATCGGCTACATGCACGGCGACCGGGCATTTGCGCGCTTCTTTGCCTACATGAACTTCTTCATCTTCGCGATGCTGCTACTCGTGCTGTCCGACAACTGGATCGGGTTGCTCGTCGGGTGGGGCCTCGTTGGGTTGGCCTCGTATTTTCTCATCGGCTTCTGGTTCGAGCGGCCGTCCGCAGTTGCGGCCGCGCGCAAGGCGTTCGTCATCAACGTCGTCGGCGACGTCGGAATGATGTTCGCGATCTTTCTCATCGTCGCGAACGTCCACTCCATTCGGTTTTCGGACACGTTCTCCGCGGTTGCGACGCTCGGGACGCCGGTGCTGTACGCGATCTGCTTCGGCTTGTTCGTCGGCGCGGCGGCGAAGTCGGCGCAGGTACCGCTCCACACGTGGCTTCCCGACGCGATGGAGGGCCCGACGCCGGTCTCGGCGCTGATTCATGCCGCTACCATGGTGACCGCCGGCGTCTATCTCGTCGCGCGCTGCGCGCCTCTCTGGGATCAAAGTGCATCGGCGCAGATGCTCGTTGGAACCGTCGGCGCGCTGACGGCAATTGCCGGCGCGATTCTCGGTGCGTCGCAGTGGGACATCAAGCGCATTCTCGCGTACTCGACGATGTCCCAAATCGGGTACATGATCATGGGCGTGGGCGTGGGCGCGTACGCCGGCGGGATCGCGCACTTCTTCACGCACGCGTTCTTCAAGGCGCAGCTCTTCTTGGCGTCGGGCATCATCATCCACGCGCTGAACAACGAACAGGACGTGCGTCTCATGGGAGGCCTCAGGAAGCGCATGCCGCTCGCGTTCTGGGGAATCTTGACCGGCGTGCTCGCGATCAGCGGGATCCCCGGCTTCAGCGGCTTCTTCAGCAAGGATCAAGTCATCGCCGGCGCGCTCGCGCACGGCCACCCATGGATGTATGGCGTCGGCATCCTCACCGCCGGCATCACCGCGTATTACATGTTCCGGCTCTTGTTCGTTACGTTCTTGGGCGAGTATCGCGGTAACGTGGATCCTGCGGCGCTCGGCATCGTGCGCGAGCGTACCGTCGTGCGCGAGCCGCAGCACCACCAGCCTGCGGCCTGGATCATGGGAATTCCCGTCGCCGTGCTCATCGTTCCCACCGTTTTTTCAGGCTGGCTGCTCTTCGGATCGAACGCCGCGCCATCGCTCTGGACGCGCTTCTTCGCGGTGCAGTTCGCGCCGGCCGGTACCCCGCCGGTACCCGTTGCGGAATGGATTACGACCCTCATCACGTTTGCCGTGGTGCTCGCAGGAATCGGCGTTGCGGCGTGGCGATATGCAACGCGCGGAGCGCAGGCGAACGCCGTCGCGCGTCTTCGCGACGAAACGTTGCGCATGCCTAAGGTGCTCGTGCACGCGTACTACGTCGATGCGCTGATCGACGCCGTCTTCGTGCGCGGAGCGCAGATTCTCGGCTCGCTCTTCGCACGCGTCGTCGATCCGTACGTCGTCGACGGAGCGGTTCGCGAGAGCGTGGCTTCGGCACAAGCGCTGGGCACGGCGATGCGCGCCCTGCAGAGCGGCCTCGTGCGCGCATACGCTTTCGTGCTCGTGGTGGGCGCCGGGTGCTTCCTCGCGTATTACTATTTCGTGGGGGCGCGATGATGTCGCCGCTCGTCATCGTCGTCCTGCCACTGGTCGCCGGGGCTTTGCTCTTCCTCCTACCGCGCGACGACGTCAGGATCTCGAAGGCTGCCGGTGCAGTCGTCGCGGCGGCGCTCGTCGTCCTCACAATTGCGGGACGAAACGAATCCTGGACGTGGCGCTGGTTGACGCATCCGTTCGTCGCCAACCTGCATTTCGGCGCAACGTACCTCTCGCATTGGCTCCTCGTGCTGCTCGCGCTGTGCACGTTCGGCGCGATCGTCGCGACCAACGTCGCACGCACGCGCAGCATGGTAGCGGCGTTGCTGCTGCTCGAAGGGACGATGGCAGGCCTCTTCCTCGCGCGCGATCTCCTCGTCTTCGCGTTGTTTTGGGACGCGATGCTGCTCCCGGTCTTCTTCGTGATTCTTTCGTGGGGCGAGCACCCGTCCGTTGCGTGGCGGTACTTCATCTACAACTTCGCAGGCGGGTTGGCGCTCTTGCTCGCCGTCGCCGGCTTCGGTGCCGTCTTCGGCACGACCGACGTCATCGGCAACAGCACGTTCAACGGCGCGATCAGCCCATGGGCGCCGTGGATTCTTGCCGGCTTCGCGTTCGCGTTTCTCGTGAAGACTCCGGTATGGCCGCTTCACACGTGGATGCCCGCGACCTATGCCGCCACGCCCGCGCCGATGGTCGCCGTCGTGAGCGCGGTGCAGTCGAAGGCCGGCCTGTACGGTTTCCTCGCGATCACGCTGGCGCTTTTCCCATCGTACCTCACGGCCGAGGTTCCGGTGCTCGTGATTCTCGGCGCGATCTCGCTGCTCTACGGCGCCTTCGTCGCGCTCGTGCAGAGCGATATGAAGCTCGTCGTCGCGTATTCGTCGCTCTCCCACTTGGGATTGATCGTGGTCGCGATTGCGTCGCGCGATCCGCTCGCGTTGCGCGGAGCACTCGTCTACATCGTTGCGCACGGCCTCTTCAGCGCGGCGCTCTTCCTCGTGCTCGGCTTCATCGAAGAGCGCGAGGAGACGCGCTCGCTCGGTAGACTCGGGGGACTCGGCTGGACCAATCCTCGCTTGACGGGTGCGTTCGGCATCGCCGCGCTTGCGGCGCTGGGCCTTCCCGGCCTTGCCGGATTCGTAGGCGAGCTGATCATTCTCATCGGCGTCTATCAGGGCGGATACGCGTGGGCCGCGATGCTCGCGCTCGTCGCGATCGTCACCTCTGCCGCCTACATGCTGCGCTTGCTGCAGGGCGCGACGCAGGGCCCGGAAGTTCCCGATCTGCCGGTGCGCCGAGACCTGACGTGGAGCGAGGGCGTTGCGCTCGCGCCGCTGCTCTTTGCGCTGCTGTACTTCGGCGTTTATCCGCATGCGCTGCTCGCCTCGGGATGGCTGCACCCGTGAGCGTGAGCGTCACTGCTGCCGACTGGGCGGCGGTTCTGCCGGTCATGGTGCTCGGCATCACCGGTTTAGCCGTGCTGCTCGCCGACCTCGTTGCGCGCGATGATGTGCCGCGGTATGCGGCGATCCTCCTCGCGGTCGTTGGAACGATCGTCGCCGGCGTGCTGTGCTATCAGCAGTACGGCACGCAGTACGCGGCGTTCGGCGGCGGATTCGTCGTCGACTACGCATCCGTGATCTTCGAAGGGCTCGTTCTGTTGGCGACGCTCGGCTCCGTGATCCTCTATGCCGCGATCGGCGACAAGCGGCACGTAGCCGGCGCGATCGCGCTCATGTTGTGGAGCGCGAGCGGCGCCATGGTGCTGGCGGGAGCCGGCAACCTGATGACGGTCTTCCTCGGACTCGAGCTGCTCTCGCTCGCACTCTACACGCTCTGCGGCATGTCCGAGCGCGCCGGCGCGCGAGAAGCCGCGCTCAAGTACCTCATCCTGAGCTCGACGGCGTCGGGTTTCTTACTGTACGGCATGGCGTTGCTCTTCGGTGCGACCGGGAGCATCGCGCTGGCTTCGCTCTCCAACCCGGTCCTTGCGTCGAACCCGATCTTTTGGATCGGCGTCGGCGCGTTTTTCGTCGCCATTTGCTTTAAGCTCAGCCTCGTACCGTTTCACACGTGGGTGCCCGACGTGTATGAGGGCGCGCCACTGCCGGTTACGGCCTTCATGAGCGTCGCGACGAAAGCCGGCGTGCTCGCGGTGCTCGCGCGCGTTCTCTTGTGGTCGCTGCCGCCGCAGCACGCATCGGCGTTGCTCTTGCCGGTTTGGATCGTCGCCGGCATCTCGATGATCGGCGGCAACGTGGCAATGCTCGCCCAGACCGATCTCAAGCGCATGCTCGCGTACTCGGGCATCGCGCAGATCGGCTACGTTCTCGCCGCGCTTGCCGGCGCAAGCACGCAAGGGTTCGATGCGGCGCTCTATTACTTCGCGGCGTACGCGTTCATGAATCTCGGTGCCTTCGCGGTCGCATCGATGCTTTCGAGCGATCGCGAAGAGGGCGCGCTACTGACGAACTATGCCGGCTTGGCGTATCGGCGTCCGTGGCTCGCCTTCGCTATGTCCGTGTTCCTGCTGGCGATGGCCGGCCTGCCGCCGACGGCTGGATTCCTCGGAAAGATCTTCATCCTACGCACTACCGTGGAGACCGGCTATATCTGGCTCGGCATCCTGCTCGTCGTCGGAACGGCGATCTCTCTGTACGCGTACGGCCGCATCGTTCGCGCGATGTACGCGCGCGCGTCGTATCCCGTGCACGACGCGAAACCCTTCGTGCCGCTCGCCGCGGTGAGCGCCGCGCTCTGCGCGGTCGCGGTAATCGTGCTGACGTTCTTTCCGTTTACGCGCTAGGGGTTCCCTAGGTCTTCCGGGCGATCGCCTCGATCTCGACGCGCAAGCCGAGCGGTAGCGCTCTGACGGCGATGGTCGAGCGCGCGGGTTTCACGGCGTCGAAGTACGTCGCGTAGACGGCGTTGACGGTGGCGAAGTCGTTCATGTCGACGAGAAAAATCGTGGTCTTCACGACGTCGCCATAATCGAATCCAGCCGCACGCAGCACGTTTCCAAGATTTTTCAGCGTCTGGTCCGCCTCGGCCGCGACGTCGCCATCGATGCGCGTGCCGGTCTTGGGGTCCATCGCGCCCTGACCGCTGCAGAAGAGCCATTTTCCGCTGCGAATCGCTTGGCTGTACGGTCCGATCGGAGCCGGGGCACCGGCAGTGAAGACGGGTTTGCCGGGCATCAGGCATTCACCGCGTCGCGCTTCATCGTTCCCTTGAAGCTCATCGGTTCTTCTTCGATGCCGAAGTTGCGCGCGTACAGCTGCTCGATGGTCGTCATGTCCTCGTCGCTGAGCGGGGGCGCCTCGGGTGCGCTTGCGAACTCGCGCAGCTGCGCGGAGTCGTAGATGTTCGGAAGGACGGTCATCACGCGCGGCTCTTTGAGCAACCACTGAATTGCGGCTTGGCCGAGCGTTCGATCGGGCAACTCGAGAAAGCGCAACTGCTCGACTTTCTTGATGCCGTTGAGCAGCCACGAGCGCGGGCGATGCCGGCGATGATCGTTCTCGGCAAAGACGGTCTCTTGCGTGTAATGCCCCTCGAGCATGCCGCTCGAGTGCGGCACGCGAATCATGAAGCCGGTCTGGGCGTGCGCGTCGTATGCCGCTCGGATCTGCGCGTTACCCGGAAACTGTTCGAGCGCACTCCAGATGATCTGGAGCGACGGGCAGTTGCGCTCCACGACCGCGTCGACGCCCTCGAAGAGCCAGCCGATGGCCGGCCCGAGCGCAACGCCGTACGTGCGGATCTTGCCCTCGCGCTTGAGATCTTCGAGCAGCTCCCACAGCGCGTCGTCCTCGACTTGCGCCATGCGCGCGTTGTGCATTTGGTAGATGTCGACGTAATCGGTCTGCAGGCGCCGCAGCGACGCTTCCAGCGCGCGGCGCACGAACGGAGGCGAGAAGTCCTGCGCCAGCTCGAACTGGCCGCGCCGCTCGTTCGCGTTCTGCGAGGAGATGTCGTAGCCGAACTTCGTCGCATAGACGACGCGCTCGCGGCGTTCGCCGAAGGCCTTTGCCAGCTGCTCCTCGCTGCGGCCGTTGCCATACGTGTCGGCGGCATCGAAGAACGTGACGCCGAGATCGTAGGCTTCGCGCAGCAGTGCGACGGCTTCGTCGTCGCTCTTCTGGCCCCACCATCCGGTCGAGGTGGTCCAGAGGCCGAAGCCGACTTCGCTGACGCGAATCGTGGAGTTCGGGTACGTGCGATATTTCATCGGGCGGGGCTTCTCCGTCGGTGAGGCCAACTCTCTCCATTGTGAGCGAAATCGAGCATTTCGATGAAGACTTTGCTCGGGTCGAACGCTGGATCGAGCAGTACTTCGCGCACCCCGAGCGCTATCCGGTGCTTCCGCGGGTCGCACCGGGGGAGATCGAGGCGGCGCTTCCCGACGCCGCGTCGGAGGAGCCCGAACCGTTCGAGCGCATCTTTGCCGATTTCGAGCGCGTGATTCTCCCGGGCATCACCCATTGGAACCACCCGCGCTTCTTCGCGTACTTCGCGACGAGTGCGGCGCCGGTTGCCGTGCTTGCAGAAGCGCTCGCGGCAACGCTCGACGTGAAGGTCATGCTGTGGCGAACGTCGCCGGCGGCCGCGGAGCTCGAGAACGTGGTGTTGCGCTGGCTCGGCAAGCTCATCGGCGTGCCGGAGGGCTGGACCGGCATCATCTACGACACGGCGTCGATCGGCGGCTTCTCGGCGTTGGCGGCGGCACGCGAGGCGCTCGGCCTCGGCATCCGCGAGCACGGCGCGAGCGGCCGTGACGTTCCGGTGCTGCGCATCTACGCGACGTCCCAGACCCACTCGCACATCGCGAAGGCTGCGATCGCCCTTGGGGTCGGCGTGCAAAACGTCGTGCACGTGGCGTGCGACGATGCGTTTCGCATGCGCCCCGACGCGCTCCACGAAGCAATCGATGCAGATCGTGCTCGTGGCATGAAGCCCCTCGCGATCGCGGCGACGGTCGGCACGACGTCGACCACGTCGATCGATCCCGTTCCGGCGATCGCCGAGGTTGCAAAGCGCCACGGCATCTGGCTGCACGTCGACGCGGCCTACGCGGGCGTGGCCGCAATCCTGCCTGAGTTCCGGCACATCATGGACGGCGTGGAGCGGGCGGATTCTTTCGTCGTGAATCCGCACAAGTGGCTCTTCGTCCCGATGGACTGCTCGGTGCTCTACGTGCGCGACGAGTCGCTCTTGCGCCACGCATTCAGCCTGGTGCCGGAGTACCTAACGACACCCGAGCGCGGCGTCGTGAACTACATGGATTACGGCTTGCAGCTCGGCCGTCGGTTTCGCGCCCTCAAGCTGTGGTTCGTGCTGCGCTCGTTCGGCGCCGCCGGCGTTCGCGAGCGCCTGCGAGAGCACGTCGCCCTCGCGAACGAGTTTGCGTCCTGGGTCGAAGCGGAGCCGGGTTGGGAGGTCCTCGCGCCGCATCCTTTCTCCGTCGTCTGCTTTCGTTATCGGCGCGAGGGCATGAGCGAAGAAGAAGCGGAGGCGTTCAACGCCCGCGTGATGGAAGCGGTGAACGCTTCCGGAGATCTCTTCATTTCGCACACGAAGGTCGACGGCCGCTACGCGCTGCGCCTCGCGGTCGGAAATCTCCGCACGCAGCGCAGCGACGTCGAAGCGGCATGGCTCGCGATCAGAGACGCGGCGGCGGCCGCCTAACCTGCTAGGAGTCTTTAGTAGAGGCGCAGGTAGGCGCGGCGCTCCCACGGATGCACCGCACGGCGATAGCGCTCGTACTCCGCAAGCTTGGCATCCCGCAGCGCGTGGTAGAGATGATCGCCGAGGATCGCGCGCACGACCGGATCTTCGTCGAGTTCTGCGATCGCCTGACGCAGCGACTTCGGGAGCGCGCCGACGCCACGCTCGCGCCGGTCGCGCTCGGTGAGCTCGTACGTGGATCCTTCCCAGGCGTCGCCTGGCAATCGTTCGTGCGCGATGCCGTCGGCGGCGGCACCGAGCAGCACTGCGAGCGCGAGGTAGGGATTGCACGCGGGATCGGGGCTGCGCACCTCGATGCGCGGCGCGCCTGACGACGGCGGGACGCGGACGAGCGCGTTCGCGCTACGCCGCGACCACAGAGGATAGATCGGCGCGTCCCACGCGGCGACGAGGCGCTTGTACGAGTTGACGGTCGGATTGCAGATCGCGGTCGTCGCGGGGGCGTGCGCGAGCAACCCCCCGACGGCGTAGAGCAGCGTTTCCTCGCCCGTCCCCTCTGGAAGACGCAGGTCGACGTGCAAGCCGCTGCCCGCGCGATCCTCGACGGGTTTGGGCATGAACGTCGCGTCGAGTCCGAAGCTCGCCGCGACGTGCTTGGCGACGGTGCGCAGCGTGAGCGCGTGATCCGCGGCGCGCAGGGGAGCGTCGTGCGCGACGTCGATTTCGTGCTGACCGGCACCGTGCTCGTGATGCGCAGACGCGACGCGAATGCCCATGCCCTGCAACGCAGCGACGATCGCATTACGCGTCTCCTCGCCCCGGTCGTTGGCGGAGAAGTCGAAGTAGGAGCCGACGTCGCTCGTCTCGGTCGCGCCGTCGTTCCCGCGTTCGAAGAGGTAGAACTCCATCTCCAACCCCACGCTCGCGTGCGCGAGCGGGGTCGCGCTCTCGATCGCGCGGCGCAGCGTCGTGCGCGGGCAGCCTTCGAACGGCGAACCGTCCGGCATAGCGATGTCGCAGATGAGGCGCGCCTCAAGCCCGTCGGCAGTCGACCATGGGTAGATCGCGAACGTTTGGGGGTCTGGGCGCAACACCATGTCGAGCTCTTCGCCCCGAACGAACCCGTCAATGGATCCGCCGTCAAAGGTCACGCGTCCGTCGAGCGCGTTCTCGAGCTCGGTCGCGGGAATCGAGACGTTCTTGCTGACCCCGAGAATGTCGGCGAAGACGAGGCGCACGAAGCGCGCGCCGCGTTCCTTCGCGAGCTTCAGGACGTCGCGTTTGGTCGTGGCGTGGGTTTCAGGAGTGGAGTGCATCGATAGCCATCGCAAGACGAAGAGTGAGTTGGTCGTGCGGCGTCGAGAGCTCGCTGCGGCAAATGTCCGCGATCTGCCGCAGCCGGTAGAAGACGGTGTGTCGGTGCACGTTCAGCTCGGCGGCCGCGGTCTTCACGTTCTGCCCGCAGGCGAAGTACGCCCGCAGCGTGCGTTCGAGCTCCGTCTGGTGTTTTTCGTCGTAGTCGCGTAGCGGCGAGAGCACGGTGCGTGCGAATGCGCGCAGCTCTTCGACGGAAGCGCCGCCGTGCAGAAGCGCGTACGCGCCGAGCTCGTCGTACACGTAGACGCGGCCCGCACCGAAGATGCGCCTGCCGATGGCAAGCGCGCTGCGCGCGCGCTGCAGCTGCTGTCGCGCCGACGTCGCCGGGCCGCTGCCGCCGACGCCACCGCTCAGGTGAAGCGGCAGCCGCCGTTTGGCGACGGTCTTCGGCAGCAGCGTCGCGGCGGTACGGACGTTGCTTGCTTCCACCTCGCGCGCAACGGGTACGAGCAGCTCCACCGCCGCACCGGACTCGAACGTTCCGGTGTCCGGCCGCGCGAAAACGTCGAGTGCGAGCCGCCGCAGCTCCGAGCGATCCGCCGGCACCGCGGGATCGTCGAGCTCGAGCGACACGGCGACATAGGCCGGCGCGAGGTGAACGCCGGCGGACGCAGCAGCCTCCCGAACGGTCGCTTCGTCGGAATACGCGCCACTGGCAAGGCGCTCCCAGAACGCGTGGCGCGAGCTCGAGACGCCGTTGCGCGTTCGCTCGGCGGCCATCGTCGCGGCGAAGCGCATCGCCTCGGAATCGCCCTTGGCAACGGCTGCAGCGAGCCCCTCGACGAAGGCGACGATCTCTTCGGGAGTCACCGCGGCTCTGTTCGGCGAATGGCGGAGGTACTCATCGCATGGAGTTTGCAGCAACGCGCGAGGTGCTCGCCTCGCTCTTCGAAGAGTCCCCGACGGCAACGTTGCTCTGCGACGGCGATGCGCGCATCATTGCGGCCAATAGCGCGGCGGAACGGTTGACGGGCTTCGCACGGGGCCAGCTCTTGGGTTTGACGTGCCGGGATCTCAGTCGCGACGGCCTGCGACTCGAGCGCGCGATGCGCCGTGCTGCCGGCGGCGGTAGCGAGCGGTTGGAGGTGGAGCTCGCGACGTGCGACGCCTCCGCGATTCCCGCGGCGTGTGAAGCGTTCGCTGCGCGTTTGCAGGGGCGCATCTACGGCGTCTTCCTACAGATATTGCCGCAGTGCGCCGCGCTTCTCGATGGGGTTACCGGCCTGCCGAACCGCGTGCTGCTCGACGATCGCATCGCTCAGACGCTCGTGGCTGCTCGGCGGTACCGCCGCGGGTTCGCGCTCATGTACGTCGACGTGGACGAGGCGCCCGACGACGCTTTGCGCGCGGTCGCGCAACGATTGCGGACCGTGCTTCGCGAGAGCGACACAATCGCGCGCGTCGGCGGTGACGACTTCGCCGTGCTCCAGCCGATGATCGACGATTCCGATGATGCCGTCGACGTCGCGCGCAAGATCATCTTCGCGCTGCGCGCGCCGATCGTCGTCGACGTCGCTTCGCTCGAGCTGCGCGCGAGCGTCGGCATCGCGGTCTTTCCGGGGAACGGCGAAAGTGCCGGCGAGCTTGCCATGGCCGCAGACCGCGCGCTCGACCGGGCGAGATCGCAGGCCGAAGGGTGGGCGCTCGCTACGAGACCAGCGAAGGAAACAGCGACGTAACGATCGAGATCAACGTGAGCGTCGCGACGACGATCACAGTGGCCCATGCGATGACGTTGAACGCGAGGCTGTTCGTCCACGCTCCCATCAAACGCTTGTTGTTGATGAGGAGCAGCATCAGGAACAACACGATCGGCAGGAGCGCGCCGTTGATGACCTGCGAATAGAAGATGATTCCGAGCAGCGGCGCTCCCGGCAGCAACACGACGCCGGCGCCGATGAGGATGAACGCGAGGTACAGACTGTAGAAGATTGGGGCCTGCTTGAAGTGCAGCTCCACGCCCCGCTCGAATCCGAATGCTTCGCAGACATAGTACGCGGTCGACAGCGGGAGGATCGAGGCCGTGAACATCGCGGCGTTGAGCAAGCCTATGGCGAAGAGCAGCGACGCGAACCTTCCTGCGAGGGGCTGGAGCGCTATCGCGACGTCGCTCGGCAGTGAGATCACGAGGTGATGGTGGACGTGGGCTTGATTGAAGACATAAATCGTCGCAGCGCTCGCCACGATGATAAAGAAAGCGACGATGTCGCAACTGATCGACCCGATGGCAACGTCCAATTGCGTAAACCTGTAGTCGTCGCGCGGGACGCCCTTTTCCACCGCGGCCGCCTGGATGTAGAACTGCTGCCATGGCGCGATCGTCGTGCCGATGACGCCCACGATCATCAAGAAGTAGGCCTTCGACGGCGTGAACGTCGGCAGGAACGTGCCGCGCAGCACGTCGTGCCAGTTCGGATGAACGATGATCCCGCTCACGATGTACGCGAGGTAGACCGCGCAAAAAGCGAAGAAGATGCGTTCCACCACCTTGCGGCTATTGCTCGTGACGGTGGTGAACACAAAGATGGCGACCACCGGAACGAGCCAGAGCGGCGAGATGAAGCGCGCGTACCCGTGGAAGATCGTAGCCGATGACGAAACGCCCGAAAACTCGGCCGCCACATTTCCGAGGTCGCCCAAAACGAAGAGCAAGAGTACCCAAAACGTGACCTTGACGCCGAAGTTCTCGCGAATCAGATCGGCGAGGCCTTTGCCGGTGACGACGCCCATCCGCGCGCCCATCTCTTGCGCCACGTACAAAATGACGGTGACGGGGATCAATAGCCATAGGAGCGAGTACCCGAACTGCACGCCGGCCAGAGAGTACGTGGCGATGCCGCCGACGTCGTTGTCGGCATTGGCTGTGATGATGCCGGGGCCGATGATGGAGAGGAACATCAGCAGCTGCCGGATGCCGGTGCGCCGCCGAGTCATCAGCCGTTCTCTGGCGTAGCGGCGTGCGGCTTGTGATGGCGCGTGAAGCGTGGAAGCCGCCGCGCCATCTCATGCGGCATGATCGCGTCGATCGCATCGTCGACGGTGACGATGCCGAGCAGCTCGCCCGTTTCGTGTACGACGGGAACGGCAAGCAAGTCATATTTCGCGATGGTCGCCGCGACCTCGACGGCGGGCGTCTCGGGCGAGACCGTGACGACGTCGGTTTCCATGATGCGCTCGATGAAGGCCGTCGGCAGTGCGAGCAGCAGCGCGCGCAGCGAGATCACGCCGAGCAGCCGGTCGCGCTTGTCGACGACGTAGAGATAGTAGATGAACTCTGAGTTCGGCGCGATCTCGCGGATCTTGCGAATCGTCGCTTCGGTCGTGCGATGCGGATAGATCCATACGAAGTCCGTCGTCATCAGGCCGCCGGCGCTGTCTTCGGGGTACTTCGCCAGCTCGCGCAACTCGTGCGCGGTGAACGTGTTCATCTCGCCGAGGAGTTTGGAGCGGTCTTCCTCCGGGAGCTCCGCCAGCAGATCGGCGGCGTCGTCCGCGTCCATCTCCTCGATGATGTCGGCCGCACGCTCCGTGCCGATATCCTCGATGAGCGATTTCTGCACGTCGCGTTCGAGATGCTCGAAGGCATCGGCGGCGGTCTCGTCGTCGAGCTGCTGGACGATGGCGAGTGCCTCGCGCTTCGAGAGGTCGCCGATGATGTCGGCCAGCTCCGACGGGTGGAGTCGCGAAAGTTTGCTCTGCTTGACCGCGAGCCGCACCTGCGCCGGACTCTTCTCGTTGATCGGCGCGACGGAGCTCCACGGAATGAGTGAGCGCGGTGCGCCGCGATACATATCCCGCGTAAGGCGTCTGCCGATGGAGCGCAAGCCCAGGCGGCGTAACAGGCCGCTGACGCCGACGTCGGCGGCGATGACGCGTAGCCGGCCGGCGGTACTCGCGATCTCGATGTCGTTGATGCGTACGACTTTTCGGCCGTCGACGTCGACGATTTGTTTGTCGAGCAAATCCGAGACGAGGTAGAGCGTCTCGCCGTCAGGCGGAGCCGGGTCCTTCGGCGTCATCGTCAGGGCGACCGTGCCGTTGCGATCGATATCTGCGACCTGCTCGATAGGGACCATGCGTCTGCCCTGCGCGGTTTTCACGACGAGCGCATCGATGTGGGGGAACGTGTCGTCGGGTTTGTTGACGATGAAATCGGCTACCTTGCCGATCGGCAGATCGTCGATCGTCGCCTTGCGCCCCACGAGTTCCGAGATGAATCCTTCGGTAAAGGCCACCGCTGCTCACCCCCTTTCAAAATACGAAACCGGCTGCCTCGCCGGCGGCCGGTGCGAAAGAAGAAGCGTCCCGAAGGGCCTACCTCATTCGCTCCCTGAGCTTTGGCACCACGCACCGTAGAGTTTTGCTCGGGTCTCGCACCGGATTGCTTCGTCGCGTCAGCCCCCGCGTGCCGTAGCACACCTTGGGGGATTCCGCTCTTCGCACTCCAGCGCAATACCTTCGCAGATGCACGTCCCCCCGGGAGTCGTGCTCCTCAGCCGCATTAGGCATCGCCTTGTTTCGGCGGAGCCTGGTCCACCCGATTGGCGTCTCTCGACGTTTCCGGGCAGCGGCCTGTGTATTGCGTGGACGCCTCACCTAGCGAGGTATCCATTCTTAGTATAGTCCTTGCGGTCAACACCGATCGGGGATGGCAGAGAAAAACGAGCCCCCCCTGCTTGAGGCTGCAAGCGTCGAGGCCGGTTAACGCTCCGAGCGCAAAGCGCGGCTACGCGCTATCTATCGGGAGTCCGAGGGATACCGATCGGATATGTCCGCGTCTGCGTCGGCTTTGGTTGCATGGACGGTTCCCGGACGATGGTGAGGCGGCGTGTATACGGTAAACAGCTTGAAAGCTCCGCTGGTGCCCGCTACGAAATTGTGCTGCGTGCCGGCGGGCACGATGACGACATCGCCGGCGGCAACCGGCCGTCGCTCACCCACAAATATCGCCTCACCGTTGCCCTCGACGAAGACCAGAATTTGATCGGTCCCGACGTGGATTTCCTCTCCGATTTCGCCGCCGGCCGGCACACACATGAGAACGAGTTGGGAGCGTTGGGTCGTGTTCAGTACGCGCCGGAAGTCAGAGTTGCGGCGTGCGAGCTCTTGTATGGCGGCCGCGTAGGGTTCATTCGTATTCATCCCGCACAGGTTACGCCGCTTTTGTGAAGACGAAAAGAAGCGATGCCGCTCGTTCCGGCAGGCACCCAGCCACGGACTACGCGACGCGCAGACGGCTCGATTGCTCCCCTAGCTCTTGACGCCCCACACGGAGTCTCGCCAAGGAACACGCCGTTCGCGCTGCTGCATAGCGCTCGCCCTCCTTTTGTCTTCGTCGTTTTACGCGACGGGGTGCTATGCTGTCGTAACTGTGAAAAACAACCTAGAGGCTCGCGAACAGGAGCCTTGCAAAACATCCCGCGTTCTTGCCCACGGCGGGACCGAAGAAGGTGCGTCGGAAGTTCCGACGCTTCCGCGGCCGTTACCGCGTAGAGATAGTTTCTTTCTCGGCTGGGGCCCGCGCGTCGTCTAAGCTGAGCGGCTTCTTTAAGTGCAGGTGCGCGACGAGCGTAAGCACCAGCGCGCGACGAGCCTGACGTGCCGGATACGGCAACGACTGTACCATCGTAGGTGCAGGGGTCGATACGGAGAACCTCTTAAAGTCCAAGGAGGATATCTATGCTTCGAGGCCTTTCATCTATTGTAATTCTCTGCGCGCTGGTCGGCGCAGCCGCCGTCGCCGCACCTGCCGGCCCCGCGCTACCGCCGCAGCCGAGAGTGCATCCCGCCGGGATTCCGCGCAACGCGGTGCTCGTCTCGCCGTGCATCAGCACGATGGGCGAACACTGGGCTGCGCTGCGGGATCTGCCGAACGGACCCATCTACGGCGTTTGGCAAGGCAAACCGGTCTTCACCGAGATCATGGTTTCGGTAACGCAACTCCAGCACGGCTTCAGCTGGGCGAACGTTCGTGCGCTACCCGGATACCACATCGACCACATCGATTTCGAGTTCGAGCCGCATGGGCACGAAGGGTTTCCGGTGCCGCACTACGACCTGCATGCCTATTACGTATCGCCTGCCGCTCAGGCGCGCATCTGTCCGAACGGCATTCCCGATCCGGCGATGAAGCCGACGAACCACTAATCTGCAGCTATAACGCTGGCCGGCGACGGTCCACGAGCAACGGCTGCGAGCCGTAGGCGAATGCGCCGCTGGTGTCCGCGAGCGTGAAGACGCACGCTCCGATGCCGTCGCCGGCGAGCGTGCTGCGAGCCTGCAAAAGGATCCACTCGCCGGCGGGATAGCGCAGAAACGTCACGGTGAGCCGCGGCGGAACGGAGATCCACTCCTCGAGAGCGCGTTCGGCGCTCACGCCGTTGGCGGAGTCCGCGACGATCAGCGCGCGCTCCAGCGGAAGGAGCGCCTCTCCGGCGACGAGCGGCAGGCGAACGTGCGTCCAAACGTCAGCGGGACCCGGGCAGGCGTATCCGCCGCTGACGAAATGCCACGCGATCGCCTCACCGTATCCCCACCCTTCCAAGCCGGGAAACTCCCGCAGTTCGCGAGCGCCGCTTAAGTCCGGGGGTGACTCGTCGCGTGGTTGCGCGTCCTCTCGTGCGAGTACGCGAATGCGCCAGAGGCGCGCGAGCGCGAAGACTCTGCCGTCGTGCTCCATCGTCGCCTCGCCGAGCTCGATCTGACGGCCTGGCCGTACGATCTGGGTGCGCACGCTGACCTCGGCGCGGGGCATCGGACCGAGAAAGTCGATCGTGGCCTGTGCCACGCGCATCTCCGGCCGCGGATACGTGCGTTCGATCGTTGAAGCGAGCAGCGCCGACACCGGCCCCCCGTGCTGAAGACGCTGGTCCCAGGGGCTGCTCGTCGCCGACGTCGCGCGAAACGCGTGGGCGCCGATCGGCTCGTAGAACGCGACTACCAGAACGTTTCGCGGAGCCAGGCCGCGGCGAGAAGAGGTGCGTGGATCATGGCATCGACGCCTGCTTTGTAAGCGACGCGATCATCGGCGCCAAATCGCTGACGTCGACTCCCGCACGCTCGGCGAGGCGAACGAGAATGCGGTCCTGGACCTCGCCGTGGTAGAGCAGGCGCGAGATCGTGTCGTGGTCCGCTTCAGCGCGTATCTCGGCATGCATCGTCTGTTGCTTTTGCGCGACCGAGATGACGAAGATGAGAATCAGTTGAAGAATGTTCGAAATCGTGAGCAGAAAAGCGAACGGATACGGGTCCCAGTGCGTCAGCGTCCCCCAAAGGATCCATCCAAACTGAAGAAGGATCGCGAGCAGCAGCGCTGTCGGCGCTCCCGTCGCATCGGCGATCCGCCGGCAGACGCGTTCCGTCACGGAGAGCCGATCGCAATGCTGCGCGTTGACGTCCGGGACGAGAGGGTGGTCGTCGACCTGTGCGGGACTTTGCGCGGCGCTCTGCATCAGGCACCACCGCAGTCGTGTTCGCTATTCATTCCCGAATACGAAGCGTGCCGGCGATAATCGTAGACGGTGTAGACGCGCCCGCGTAAATCGGTCACCGGGTTGCAGTAGCGGTCTCGCGTGGGGACGTGGACGAGACAGACGCGGACGCGATCTCCGCGTCGTTCCGACATCATCAACGCGTTGCCGCCGGCACCCCCGTAATGCACGACCGAGGCCGACCCGGCGGCGTTCACGCCAAGCGTCGTGTTGAAGGCTACCTCCACGCCGCTTGCAAAGTCCGCGCGAGTGAAGTGCGTTTGCCCGTAACTGACGATGCGCGGTTCGACGATCGTGACCGTCGTATTGACGCACGCGTGTGCCGGCGAGGCGATAACCGGCGCGGGAAGGACGGCGCTCGGGAGAAGCGCCGCCACGATTGCCACAAACATAAAAGAGCGCTGCATTGTGGCCCTGAATTTCAGCAGGCGGTGCGAACCCCCTACCGGAAAGCGCGTCGTCCATGGAGCGGCGTCTCTTTATCGGCAGCGGCGTTGCGGCAATCGCCGCCCTCGCCGCGGGTCCGCGCCTCGAGCGATGGCCCTTCCCGGGTACGGTCGCGATCTTTGCTCAACGGCTGCACGACGCGCGTCCATTTGCCCAGCACGACGCGAACCGTCGCTTGCCCTCGGCGTCGGTCATCAAGCTCGTGATTCTCATCGGCGCGGTTCGCGAGATCGACGCCGGCAGGCTTCGCTGGAGCGATACGCTGCGGCTTTCGGAGCGCGAGATCGTGGGCGCTTCGCAGAGCTTTGGGAGTGTGCGGCCGGGATCGCGCGCATCCGTCAGGCATCTCGTCGATGCGATGGTCACCCAGAGCGACAATACCGCAGCGAACGTGCTCGCGGATCGCCTCTCCTTCGCCGGCGTGAACGCGGTTGCCGCCTCGCTTGATCTCGAGCAAACGCGTCTGCAGCGCCACTTCATGGATTTTGCGGCGCGCGCTCGCGGAATCGATAACACGACGAGCGCGGGCGATATGGGGAGAGTGCTGCTCGGCATCGAGCGCGGAGCGCGCGCGATGCCGACGCACGTTGCGAGCGCAAAGAGCTGCAGGGCGATCGTGGACGTCATGCTTCGTCAGGAAGATCGCGACACGATACCCGCCGGCGTCCGTCGGCGCGTACCGATCGCGAACAAGACCGGAGTCTTACCCGACGTGCGCAACGACGTCGCGATCGTGGATCCGTACGGGCGCGCCCCGTACGTTGTTGCGTTGCTGTCGCAGTTCAAGCCTGAGGACGCGCGCGTGGCGTACGCGCGACTGAGGACGATCGCGGCAAGGATCGACGAGCTAGCGTGAAGCGCGACCCCTTGGAACTCGCGCTCGACGTCGCGCGTGAGGCTGGAGCGCTGCTGCTCGAGCATCTGCACGGCCCGCTGGAGATACGTGAAAAGGCACGGCGCGCCGACATCGTGACGCTTGCGGATGCGGCGAGCGAGAGGCTCGTCGTGGAGCGCTTACGCGCCGCCTCTCCCACAGCGACGATTCTGAGCGAGGAAAGCGGGCTCCATGCCGGCACCGGGCAGGAGCGCTGGATCGTCGATCCCCTCGACGGCACGACGAACTACGCGCACGGCTATCCTTTGTGGAACGTCTCTATTGCCTACGAGCGAGATGGCGAGCTGGTCGCGGGCGTGGTCTACGCGCCGGCTATGCGCGAATGCTTTGCCGCGCAACGCGGCGGCGGCGCGTCGCTCAACGGGCAGTCGATTCGCGTCTCGGAGATTCCGTGGCTTGGGGAGGCGCTGGTCTGCACCGGGTTTCACCCTGCGGATTTCGAACGCAACGGGGCGCAGTTCGCTGCCGCGTCACATCACGCGCAGGCGGTACGCCGCGACGGCGCGGCGGCGCTGGATCTCGCGTACGCCGCGTGCGGCCGGTTCGACGGCTTCTGGGAGTTCGATCTCCACGCGTGGGACGTCGCCGCGGGAACGCTGCTCGTTCGCGAAGCGGGAGGCACGGTCACGCGCATCGACGGCGGCGCAGCGGCGCTCGACGCAGGCTCGATTCTCGCGACCAATGGGAAGATCCACGACGAGCTGGGCGCGCTGCTTAGGGGTGAAACACGCTGAGCGGCGGCGTCATCACGTTTCACGGGGGCGGGCTCAACGGCCGTCGTGCGGTGTACGTGCAGGGTCGAGTCGGCTCGAACAATCCACCGCACGTCAAGTTCCTGCTTCCACGAGGCGGGTACGGCGACGAATGTGACGGCAAGGGTTAAGGAACCTCTGATTAATCCGCTCAGAGGTTCCTTAGCTTTGTCCGTCGGTTTCACGAGCGAATCTTTGCGTACTGCTCGTCGATGGTTCCACGCAACACGTGCCACGCCATGATGTAGTCGGCACGGAGTGACGCGATCGGCGCCCGAAAGGTTTCCGGGCGGTTGCGCTCGATGAGCGCGTGCGACGCCCACGCCGGTCCGTATCCCGCGACGAGGCCGATAGCGGCGAGCCACGGTTTTCGTGCGGCGAGCGCGGTGATGACAAGCGCTGTGCCGGCGAGTGTGCCGGCGACGTGCAGCGCGCGCGTTCGCGGATCGGAATGCGCCAGGAGATAGCGTGGCCAGAAGTCGTCGAACTTCATCCGGTGGGCTTACGGGGCCTGAGCGCCTTCTCCTCGAAGCGACCCTCCGTGCGCGTGACCTTGGTCGTCCTACTCCTGCCGCTGCTCGTTTCGTGCGCGCATACGCCTGCGCGGCAGACCCCGATCAACCCGGCCGGGTTTCCATTATATCCGCAGAGCAACGTGCTGGCGGTGCGCGATTGGCACCGGTCGCTCTCTTCGAGCGAGCGCAACGCGCTCGGCATCAGCGACGGCGCAGGCACGTACGAGGGGCACGAAGTCGTGACGTCGACGCAGGCGACCTTCGACGACCTGCTCGCGTGGCTGCGACGGCTTGACGCGCGTCCTCCCGACGGGTACCGCATCGGCCTTTGGGGAAGCGGCGTCGACGATGCGCGTGCGCAGGCGCGCAGCATCGGCATCGATTTCAGCGTTTTCGATCGAACGGAACGCTCGGGCGCGCACGACGTCGTCGTCGTGACCGTCGATCCGTCGCTCGTGCAGAGAAAGGCAGGCCTCATGCTCTCCGCGATTACGCGGTTTCGGTATTTGCCGGCGTTCTTGCGCGCACCGCTCGATGCGCAGGCGCTCGCCCAGACTGGTTTCACGATCAGCGAGGCGCTCGACCCGAATACGCCGATCGGTGCGGCGATCGACGCGCTCGGACGTCTCAATGGCGCGCACGGCCGAGGCGTAATCTTCATCGACGCAAGCCCCGTCGATGCGCGCTAGTAGCGTAGCGGTCTCTTTCGCAATCGGCGCCGAGCGCGTGCGGCGGTTCGGCCTGCTCGCCGAGTGGCGCGCTCTTCTTCCGCATTGAACGAAAAAAACGGGCGCGCGCAGGAAGTCGGCTCCTGGACGCTGCTGAACGCGCTCTGGATACCACTCGCGTTCCAGGACGCCGCACTCCTTGCGATCGCCATTCCCGCGGCCCTGCTCCATCTCACGCCGCATACGTATCGCACCGTTCTCGCGGCGCTCTCGTCGGCGTCGTCGTTCGCCGCAATGCTCGTGCCGCCGTTCGCCGGGTGGCTTTCGGACCGGTTGCGGCGCGGCGGCGGCTCGCGCCGCGTCTTCGTCGCCTTTGGGCTCGCCATCGACGTGCTCGCGTTGCTCGGGCTTGCAACGGCGCAGGATCTCTCTTGGTTCTGCTTCTTTACGATCGTCGCGATCGCCGGAGCGAACATCGCTCTCTCGGCGTATCAGGCGCTCCTCCCCGAGATCGTGCCTCGCGCGCAGTGGGGAATCGTCTCGGGAATCCGCGGCGCGGCCACCCTGATCGGTGCCGTGCTCGGCCTGAGCATCGCAGGCGAGCTCCCCGACTCGCGCTTGACGTTTCTCGCAACGGCGGCGATCCTTGTGCTCTTCTCGTTCTCGCTTTTGGCAATCGACGAGGGCGCCTGGAGCGAGCCCGAACACGTTCGCGTCCGCGACTGGCACGACTTCCACATCATCTTTGCTGCGCGCGCGGCGGTGTTCTTTGGCCTGACGCTGCTGATGACGTTCGTGCTGACCTTCTTTCACGACGTCCTGCACGTCAGCAATCCTGCGGCGGGAACGGGCCTCGTGGGCATCAGCGCGCTCGTCGGTGCGCTCGTCTCGTCGATCTGGCTCGGCTTTCTCTCGGACCGCGTACCGCGACGCATCGTCGTTTCGCTCGCCGGGGTACCGATGGCGATTGCGGCGCTCGGTTTCGCATACGCGCCCGATCCGAGCTGGATGATCTCATTCGCGGCGCTCTTCGGCGTCGGGTTCGGAGGCGTGATATCGACGGGCTGGGCATTGGCGATGGACAGCGTGCCGGAGCTGCGTGACGTCGCACGCGACCTGGGCATCTGGGGAATCGCGACGCATCTCCCCAACGTCGTCGCGCCGCTCGTCGGCGGCGCGGTCCTCGCGGCCTTCGCCGGTTCGCGCGTCGGGTATCAGATCGTCTTCGGCATTGCAGGTCTCAGCTTCACCGCGGCGGCGCTCGTTGTGCTGCGCATCGGTCGAAAGCCGCTCTCGTCCGTCTGGAGCGTGCCGCTGCGCTTCGTCGTCATTCTCGGAAACGCTGCGTACGTGCACGTCGCCTACCGCGTGCGTGGCTGGGGCCGCTTCCCCGCGCGTCGCGGCTCGACGCTCGTCATCGCGAATCATCAGCACGATCTCGAGTCGCCGGCGCTCGCCTCGACGCTCTCCGTGACGAGCCGTGCGTGGCGCGAGCCGATCTTCTGCGCGTCCTCGCGGCGCATGTACGAGCCCGGGTTTCTCGCCGTTCGACTGCGCATGCCGTTTTTGCGCCGGTTCAACGGGGGCGCGATCTTCTACGGAATCGGTCTGCTGCCAATCGAGAACGAGCTCGGATCGCGCACGATCGCAAGCTTGGGGTGGTCTGCGGGTTTGCGGCACGGGCGCATGCCGCTCGTCGAGCTTTTCGACGAGCGGGTCGCGTCGCAGTTCGCGCCGGGGACGACGACGGCGGATTTCTGGAGCCGGGAGAACTTCGAGAAGGGGCAGCGGTACGTACGCCTGTCGAGCCTGCGCGAGCCATACCGCCGCGAGGAGCTGGATGCGATGCGGCGCACGCTCGACGAAGACTTCGCGCGCATCGTGAACGTGGTCGCATCCGGCGGTACGTTCTTTCTCACGCCGGAAGGCCATTACACGACGACGGGAGCGCTCTTGCCCATGCACGGGATTCTCGATCGCCTGGCTCCCGTTGCAGAGCAGACGTATGTTGCCGGCGTGAGCTACGACGTATTCGTCGGACGGCGTCTCTCGATGCTCTATCACATCGTGAAACTCGAGGATCGCGATCGCCTGCGCGATACGCTTGCCGCGAGCCGCCCCATAACGGCGAGTCAGCTCTTGGCGACGTACCTCGACGGCTACGACGCCCCGATCGACGACGAGGCGGCCATCGCAGACGTAGAGCGGCAGTTACGCGAGCTTCCGGCCGAGCTCTTCGTCGATCCGGAGCTGCGGCGCAATCCGCGGGCAATGACGCGCGCCGCGCTTGCGGGGTTGCGGCGACTCGGCGACGGCAAACGTCATCCGCAGTTTCCGGGGGTCACCGACATGGTGGCTTTCCAGGCGACGTTCTTGCGCGAAACGCTTGCCGGCGCTGCCGCTCTGCGCGAACGGCCCCCGCGCTAGGGAAGGTGGCGATCTGGTCGCGCCTAGATCGCGAGCGCCTCGTTCGTCGCCGCTTCCAGCGAGAGCCATCCGCCTCGCGTGATCGCCGATTCGAACGCCGGGGTGCCGACGCTCTGCTGCATTGATGCTTGGGCTTCGTTGATCATGGAGAGAATCCGTTGGAACGGTGCGCGTACTCCACGGCGACTGCGTTCTGCGCGCGCGAAGCCCAGAATGGTCGCGCCGCGAGCGGGCTCGCCGCGTTCCGCTGCCAGGAGCGCGAACGCGTCAAAGCATGCGCAGAGATAATCCGGTCGCGTCGTCAGCGTCGACTCACGTATGCAGCGGCGCAGGGCAATCCGTGCGCGACCGAACTCGCCTGCTGCGAGCCAGCACCACGCGAGCGTCAATGACGCGAGCGCGCCGCGCGTGCCGTTGTGCACGCTGTCTTCGTATGCGAGACACGCTTGCGCGTGCTCGACCGCTTCCGCGGTGCGCCCGCTGAGAAAGAGCGCTATTCCATAGTATTCGTGAATCCACGACTGGATGCTCGGCGGCACGTCGAGGGTAACCGCTTCGGCTAGAAGGCTCAGCGCTTCTTCAACGCTTCCATCGTGCATCTCGACGTAGGCGAGATAGCCGAGCGAGAGCGCCCGCTCCTCCGGGCCCACGCACGGCTCTGCCAACATCGCCTGAATTTGCTCGCGAGCGTGCGGCGTGTCGTTTAGCTCGAAATACGCGGAGGCGGCCATGCGTCGCGCCAAATGCAGCCCGCTGCCGTCGGACGCCTGCGCGCACCTATCGATGAGCGGAAGCGCGCGGTCGAGCGTTTGCTGGGCTTCTCCGAGATTCATCGTGGCTTTGGCCAAACGTGCAGCGACGGACCGCGAGCGATCCTCTCCGATGTCGAGCTTGAGCGTGTGGTCGAGCCAGCGTTGCGCTTCGCGATAACGGGCGCTGCCCTGCCAGAACTCCCATAGCGCGTCCACGAGAGCTACTCCCAGCTCGGCGTCGCCGCGTGCGACGAGCGTCCAGCGCAGCGCCGCCTGGATGTTGTCGTATTCGCCGCGAATCGCCTTGAAGGCGGCCGCGTCTTCGCGCTCGTCTGCAGTCATCGTGCGCACGATGAGGTCGTAGAAATAGCGCGCGTGCGCGCGTGCGGCGTGCGCAGCCTCACCGGATTCCTGCAAGCACTCCGCCGCAAACGCGCGAGTGGATTCGAGTGCGTAGTAGCGCATCTCATTTCCGCGCGGCTCGACGATCAGCAGCGACTTGTCGACGAGCGCGCTGACGAGGTCGAGAACTTCGTCGGCGCCGAGATCGGCATCGCCGGCAATCGCAACGGCCGCCTCGGCGCCCCAGTTCCCGATGAGCACGGAGAGACGCTGCAACGCGCGTTGCTCGCCGGGAGAGAGCAGCTCGTACCCCCAGCGGATGAGCGCGTACAGCGTCTTCTGGCGCGGAAGAGCATTGCGCTGTCCGTTCGTCAGCAGCGTGAAGCGGTTGTCGAGTCCACGCTCGATCTGCTCGAGCGTCATCATCCGCAGCCGGGGCGCCGCTAGCTCGATGGCCAGAGGAATGCCGTCGATTCGGCGGCAGATGCGTGCGACGGCATTCGCGTTCTCGTTGGTGAGCTCGAATGCCGGATCGACGAGCTTCGCGCGATCGACGAAGAGGTGTACGGCGTCGTACGCGAGTGCCTCTTGCGCCGTGAGCGGTGCTCCTTCGGGCGGAATCTCGAGCGTTGGAATGCGATACGTGGCTTCCCCGCGGACGCCAAGCGGCTCGCGGCTCGTCGCGATGATCGTCACGCCGGGAGCGGTGCGCAAAAGCAGTTCCGCGAGCCGCGCGCATTCGACCAGGACGTGCTCGCAGTTATCGACGGCCAACAGTCCGCCGTTGTGCTCGAGATGATGGCAGATCGTCTCTTCCGTGCTGTGCGCGAGCTCGTCGTGGAGGCCCAAGGCCCTCAGGATCGTGGGGCCGACGGCTGCCGGACAGACGGCCGGTGCGAGATCGACGAAGGTCACGGAACGTGCGCCCGCGTGCGAAGCCGAAACCTCGAGTGCGAGGCGCGTCTTGCCTACCCCGCCGGGCCCGACGAGCGTCAGTAATCGCGTGTTCTGCAGCAGGCGCTCGATCTGCGCGATCTCGTTGCGACGGCCGAGAAAGGTCGTCAGGGGAATCGGGAGGTTCGTCGCGGTTTGAACGCCGCAGCGTTGTACGATGGATCCTTCGGAGACGTATGCCCCCGCGACGATTCGATTTCTTCCAGCGGACTTTGCGCGGTAAAGGGCGAGATCCGCCGCTTCGACGAGCGCGGCGGAAGCTTCGTTCGGGCTCGGTGTCACCGTGGCGACGCCGGCACTGATGCTGACGGTACCGATGGAGGTTCCGGCATGGGGAATCTGCAGCCGTTCGACGGCGAGACGAATGTTCTCGGCGACGGCGACCGCACCCGCGAGATCGGTCTCGGCGAGCAGCACCGCAAACTCCTCGCCGCCGTACCGCGTAACGACGTCGCTAGCGCGCATGGTCGAGCCCGAGAGCGCCTTCGCGATCCGCTGCAAGCACGCGTCGCCGGCAACGTGACCGTATCGGTCGTTGAACTCTTTGAAGTAATCGACGTCGATCATGACGACCGAGAGCGGCTCTTGATTGCGGGAGCACCGGCGCCACTCGGCGTCGATGCGCAGGTCGAAGCGACGCCGATTGCCGACCTCGGTCAGGGGGTCCACCTCGATGAGGCGCTCGAGGTCGTCGTTCGTATGAGCGAGGCGCGCGTTGCGCAACCCGACGGCGATGTAGCGCGCGCACGTTTCGAGCGTCGAGACGTCGTGGCTCGCGAGACTGTCGCGCGATCTCGGAGCGATCGTCAGCGCGCCGATGGACTGTTGACCGATTTGCAGCGGGACGCTCTCCGCGTACTCGATGCTTTCACCGACCAGCCCGAGCGGCATGTCGTAGCGGTACTCCGCGCACGGGCGCCCCGGGTCGTCGAGCAAGATTGAGACGGAACGAGCGCCGAACGCGTGAGCGAGCAACGTGCACAGCTCGGTGACGCTCTCCGCCAGCGGCTGTTCGCTTGCCAAAACCTCGGAGACCTGGCGGATCAGCTCTCCGACGTCGATGCGCTTTGCCGCCGGGAAGGAAGGGGGAAACGCGCTGGCTTCAGGCATCCTAGATATTCTACGGCCGGTTGCCCCCAGAACGTGCACGGCAGCGTGCCGCACCGCTTTAAGATTCTGCAAAGAAGCTTGTGGATAGCGTGCAGGGCAGGACTCATCGCGTGGGAATCATGAGGCATGGTCACTGAGACGCTCAAGTGCGCGCACGAGCCCTGCCTCTGCACCGTCGAGGCCGAATTTGCCGAAGAAGAGCTCGAAGAGTCCGATGCGCGGTTCTGTAGCGGGTACTGCTATCGCGCGAGCGACCGCGAAGAAGAGGGAGCGTGCGCCTGCGGCCACCCGCCCTGCGACACTCCCTGACTACCCTTCTTTCGCCCAGGCTGTATCGTCTCGGGTTTCATTTATAGTAATGACGGAAGCCGAACCGTCACGCACGTTCCGGCACCGGGCGAGCTCTCCAGCGCAATCGAGCCACCCGCGCGTTCGATCGCTCTCTTCGCAATCGCGAGGCCCAACCCAGAACCCTCGGCATCGTGCCGGCGGTTGCCGCGATAGAATCGCTCGAAGACGTGCGGCAGATCCGCCGCTTCTATTCCCGGACCTCGATCGGATACCGAGATGACAACGTCCTCTCCCGGATCGACGGAGATCTCGATGGGCGAGTTCGGCGCGTACTTCACGGCGTTATCGATGATATTCTTGAGGGCTTCGTAGAGCTCGGATTCATCGGCTTCCACCGGTGCAGCCCGCGGAGCGTCGACGGCGATGCGGTCGTCCGCGAGGGGAGCGAGCTCCGCAGCGACGCTGCGGACGACCGCCGAAACATCGAGCGTCTTGGCGGGCTGAGTCGGTGCTCTGTCGAGCCGCGCGAGCAGGATCAACTTCTCAATTACCGCTCGCATGCGATGGCTCTCGTCTCTCATCGTTTCGTGAATGCGCGAAACGTTCGGACCGTCGGTGATCGCCCCGAGCCGAAGCATGTCCAAGTATCCCATGATGACGGTGAGCGGCGTACGCAGCTCGTGACCGGCGTCGGCGATGAACTGGCGCATCCTGGCATCGTCTTCTCGGCGCTGCGCGGTCGAAGCCGTAAGGCGGTGCGCGACGTCGTTGTATGCGCTCGTCAACGCGCTCAGCTCGCGCCCACCGTTTGCTAGCGGCTCGGGCTGAAAATCGCCGGCGGCGATGCGGCGCAGCGCGGACGTAACGCTTTCGAGCGGGTCGAGAGCGCGTCGCGTGAGATTGCGCCCAGCAAGCCACGCGACGAGCGCGGCGGCGAGGCCGACCGGAATCATGATCGACCAATACCATCCGAGAACCACGAGGAATCGCGAAAGATTGGGCGCGATGACGAGAATGCCGCCGGCAAAGCGCACGATTTGTGGATGGGCGCCGAAAAGCGACCCGAACGGCTCCACCAGCTCGCGTCCAAACGACGGCGGTGGCAACCGGCCCGCGAGCAGGTGGTGCGCGTCGTCGAATGCGACGATCTGAACTCGTCCGTGCTCGAGCCGCGAAACGATCTTCGAGGCAGTTTGCGCGGTGGTGAGGTGCTGCGTTCGCGCCTGCGCGGCCATGTCCGCCGCTCGCCGTGCAGTCTGCGTCACGGCTTCGTTGAGCGTGCCCGCGTAGAGCAGGAACGCCAGCAGCGTCGACACGAGCACGACCACGAGGACCAGCGCGCAAGCGAGGGCGACGTAACTGCGCGTAATCCGCCAAGCGAAAGCCTGGAACGTGTTCATTCTGATTTCAGCGCGTAGCCGACGCCGCGCACGGTGTGGATGAGGCGGGTCGGGAAGCCACCGTCGACTTTTGCGCGCAAGTACGAGATGTATCGCTCGACCGCGCCCTCGGTGACGTCGCGCTCGTCGCCCCAGACGAGATCGAGGAGTTCGTCGCGCGTGAAGACCCGCTTCGGCCGGCGTACGAGCGTTGCGAGCAGATCGAACTCCAGGCGCGAGAGGTCGAGGGGTCTTCCGTCGCGCTCGGCGCTGCGCTTTTCGAGATCGAGCGATACGTCAGCGTACTGCAGGCGATCGGTATGTTCCAGATGCGGCCGTCGCAGCTTCGCGCCGATATGCGCGAGCAGCTCCGAGAGCTCGAACGGCTTGCTCAGATAATCGTCGGCACCATGGACCAAACCTTCGACGCGATTCTCGAGCTCGCCCTTGGCGCTGAGCATGATGACCGGCGCGTCGGTTACACGCCGCAACATCGGAAGAAGCGCGATGCCGTCGATTTGCGGCATCATCACGTCGAGCACGATGAGATCGGGATCGAACTCCTTGGCGAGCGCGAGGCCCGAGGCACCGTCCAGCGCGCTACGCACCGTGTAGCCGTCGTGCGTCAACGCGAGCTCGAGCAACTCGCGTATCCGGCGTTCGTCGTCGATGACGAGGACGCGTGTCATTCGAAGCGGAGTGCGTCGATCGGGCTAAGCAGCGACGCTTTGCGTGCGGGATAGTATCCGAAGAAGATGCCGACGAGTGCCGAGAAGAGCACCGACGCGAGGATGCCCGAAAGCGGAATCACCGTGGACCACTTCGCCAGGAGCGAGACGAGCACCGTTCCTGCGATACCGACCCCAATGCCGATCGCGCCGCCGCAGGTCGAGAGCATCACGGCTTCGGTCAGGAACTGGCTCAAAATCGTCTTTGCGCGCGCGCCGAGCGCCATGCGCAACCCGATCTCTCGCGTACGTTCGGTGACCGAGACGAGCATGATGTTCATGATGCCGATGCCCCCGACGATCAACGAGACCGCCGCTACACCCGCGAGCAAGAACTCCATCACCGCGCCGGTCGAAGACGCTGCTGCCGCGACGTCTTGTAGATTGCGCACCTGAAAGTCGTCCGGTCGCGGTGCGACGATGCGGTGCCGTTGCTCGAGCAGCGTCGTGATCTCCGTTTGCACCACGCTCACTTGATCGCTATTCGCGGCGGACACGTCGAGCGCGCTCACGGTGGTTTGCCCCGTCAACCGTTCCATTGCGGACGTGTACGGCACGAGAATGGTGTCGTCTTGGTCCTGCCCCGGGCCGCTCTGTCCCATCGGGCTAAGCGTTCCCACGATCGTGAACGGGACGCCGCTGATGAGGACGTTGCGCCCGATCGGCGACGAGCCGTCGGGGAAGAGGTTTTGGACCACCGTCTGACCGAGCACGGCGATCTTTGCGGCGCTTGCGACGTCATTCTGCGAGATGAACCTCCCCGACGCGAGCGGCCAGCTACGCACGAACGTGTACGTCGGCGCGACGCCGTTGACGAGCGTCTGCCAGTTCTGGTTTCCGGCCACCGCTTGCGCGCGCACGCCAACCGTCGGGGTCACGGCGGCGACGCCCGGCAACGCGGCGATGGCGATCCCGTCTTGCGCGGTGAGCGTCGAGGCACCTCCGGCGCCGCTGCGAGCCCCGCCCGAGGTCACGCTCCCCGGCTGCACGATCAGCAGGTTGCTGCCGAGACTTGCGATGCGCTGCTGCACCGACGCGCGTGCGCCGGCGCCGATCGCGACGGTTACGATGACAGCTGCGACGCCGATGATGACGCCGAGCATGGTGAGCAGCGAACGCGACCGGTTGCGCAAAAGCGCGCGCATCGCGAGGGCCATCGTGGCGCGCATGCTCACGCCGCGGTCCTCGTCTGTTGCGTGTCGGAGACGACGCGCCCGTCACGAAAAGTCACGAGGCGTTTTGCGAAGGCAGCGACGTTGGGCTCATGCGTGACGAGCATGATCGTGATGCCGTTCTTCTCGTTGAGATCGGTGAAGAGCCGCATCACCTCGTCGGCAGACTTGCTGTCGAGGGCACCGGTCGGCTCGTCCGCGAGGATGAGTCCCGGATCGTTCACGAGCGCGCGCGCAATGGCAACGCGCTGCTGCTGGCCCCCCGACATCTGGTTCGGATAGTGATCGCGCAGTTGCGCGATGCCGACCATCTCCATCTTCTCGAGGGCGATGCTCGTGCGTTGGGCTTCCGGCACACCCGCGTAGACCAGGGGCAGCTCGACGTTCTCGAGCGCGCTCGTGCGCGGCAACAGGTTATACGATTGAAAGACGAAGCCGAGACGCCGATTGCGGATGTCGGCGCGCGCGTCACCATCGAGCTCGGAGACGTCGCGGCCCTCGAGCAGATACCGGCCGGTCGTCGGGACGTCGAGCATGCCGACGACGTGCATGAACGTCGACTTTCCTGAGCCCGAAGGCCCCATCACCGCGACGAACTCGCCAGGCACGATCTCCAGATCGATGCCGTCGAGCGCGACGATCGACTGCCCGTCGAGCGCGTAGATCTTCTTCAAGCCTCGAACGTCGACGACCGGCTGCATCAGTGAAGCGCTCTCATCGCGCCGAACGCGGACCCCGATGAGGCCGGGCGAGTGCTGCGTTGCGCGCCCGTCGAGGAGATCACGACCGCGTCGCCTAGCGCCAGCGTCCCTTGGAGCGGCGTCACGGCGGCTTGCGTACCGCTCACGAGTACGACGCGCACGCGTACCGGCGCAACCTGGCCACCGCGTTCGACGACGACCGTTGCGATGCTGCCGGCGGCAACCGTTTGTGCCGACGATCCTTGCGCAGTCTGGCCCCACGGCGATGCTTGTCCTGTGCCGGCGGTGTGCGCGTGCACGGCTTGCAGCGGCACGACGAGTGCGTTGGGAGCGCTCGCGACGGCGATCGTCGCCGTTGCAGTCATTCCCGGGAGGAGCTTGCCGCCAGGGTTACTCACCTTGGTGATGACCGTGTAGGTTACGACGTTGTTTACCGTCGTCGGACTGACGCGCACTTGCGTGACGACACCGTGGAAGACGTCGCTCGGGTACGCGAGCACCGTGAAACTCACGTTCTCACCCGGGCGCACGGAGCCGATATCCGGCTCGCCGACCGCGATGTCGATCTCCATCTTCGTGAGATCCTGCGCGATCGTGAAGAGCGTCGGGGTCTGCAGGCTAGCGGCAACCGTTTGGCCGACGGAGACTTCGCGAGCGACGACCGTGCCGTTTACCGGCGACGTGATCACCGAGCGCTGGAGGTTCAACTGATCTTCCTGTACGACCGCTGCCTGCGCGGCAATGGCTTCTTGTGCGGCCGAGGCCGATGCGCCGCCTCCAGCTGCAGACGATGCGGCCTGCAAGACTTGCGATTGTGCGGTTTCAAGCGCCGCTTGGGCTGCGGCGACCGCATCTTGATCGGTCTGCACTTGCGCGCGCGCCACGTAGCCTTGTGCGAGAAGGTTTTGATCGCGCTGCAGCACGTTCTGCGCGAGAGCGAGCGCGCTGCGCATGCGCGTGAGGGTTGCGCCGGCCGACGAAATGCCGGCTTGCGCAGAAAGAGCTGTATCGGCTTGCACTGAGGCCTGGTCTTGCGCTTGTGCGAGCGAAGCCTGTGCTTGATTCAGCTGCGCCTGCAGCGTGCTCGGGTCGAGCCGCGCGAGCACTTGCCCTTTGCGAACCTTGCTGTTGAAGTCAACGTCGATCTCGGAGATCGTGCCCGAGACCTGCGTGCCGACGCTCACCGTATTTTGCGGGTTGACCGTGCCCGACGCGGAGACGCTCTGAACGAGGGTTTGCCGCTCGACCGGCGCCGTTACGTACGATGTGACGGCGCGAGCATGTGATGAAATGACTGCCGCAAAGATGGCAACCGCAAGCAGCAGGCCCAAGCCGCCGAGCACAAACCGGTTACGCACGAGGTGCGCGAGGCGTTCGAGGGTCGCGCCCGCTTTCGCGTTTGGGGCGGGCAGTGATTGCGGTGAAGCTGACATTGCAGACTTATCCTAGCGGCGGAAGCTGACAGGAGTTGGAGAAGCTGCCTATCCGATAGCAAGCGAGCGCTGATTGTCACGTTTAGGGTACGAACGAAGTGAGAAACATCCTTAACAGAGTTCGCGTTCAAGAGACGGAGGAACATCATGCGAACCATCGCGGCCCTCACAGGCGCAATCATCTTCTCTTTCATGGCAGTGCCGGCGCCGACGTCGGCACAAGTCTCGATCGGCATCGGCGTCGGGATCTATGTCAACTTGGCACCACCATCGCTGCCGGTGTACTACCAACCGTCCGCCCCCGGGCCGGACTTCATTTGGATGCCAGGATACTGGGCATGGGGCCCGGGCGGATACTACTGGGTCCCCGGGACCTGGGTGCTCGCGCCTCAGGTCGGGCTCTATTGGACGCCCGGATACTGGGCGTGGGATCCGTACTGCGGATGCTACGACTGGCAGGACGGCTACTGGGCTCCGCAAGTCGGATTCTATGGCGGCATCAACTACGGAGGCGGCTACTACGGCAACGGGTATGCCGGCGGATCCTGGCGGGGCAACCGCTTCTATTACAACCGCGCCGCCAGCAACGTGAACATCGGCATCGCACGCAACGTTTACTACGATCGCGCCGTGGTCGCTCGCGACACGGTTTGGAACCGGCGTGTGAGCTACAATGGCGGCTACGGGGGTAACCCGGCTCGGCCGACGCACTTCCAGAGCGCCGTACTCCACCTCCGTCGTCGGCCGATGACGCCGTTACAGGTAAATCACGTGCGCGTTGCGGCACAGGATCGGGGGTTGCTCTATCGCGTGAATCATGGAAGGCCTGCTGTGGTAGTGGCGCCTCGCCCGTTCACGACGCATAGGCTCCCCGCGCACTTTGCGCCGATTCGGGCTCAGGATCGGGCCGCGGCGCGCGCGCACCTGCTGCCGCCTACGGTCGTACGTCAGCGAATCATGACACACAACGCGACATTGCACCACGCAGCGCCGGTCATGCACCACGCAGCGCCGGTCATGCACCGCGCAGCGCCGGTCGTGCACCACGCAGCGCCGGTCATGCACCACGCAGCGCCGGTCATGCATCACGCAGCGCCGGTCATGCACCACGCAGCGCCGGTCGTGCACCACGCAGCGCCGACGGTGCATCATACAGCGGCACCATATCACGCGCCGGTTCGGCACGTGGCACCGGTCTACCACGCGCCGGTTCGGCACGTGGCACCGGTCTACCATGCGCCGGTTCGGCACGTGGCACCGGTCTATCATGCGCCGGTTCGGCACGTGGCGCCGGTCTATCACCCGGCACCGGTCAATCATGCGCCGGCCCGGCACGTAGCGCCGCGCGCTCCGTCTGCTCCTCACCCCGCGCCTCACCCGCAGAAGACGAGAGCTCCGGGAAAGCCGGTTTCCTAACTCGAGGGGAGCGTGACGTTCGATGACGCGAACGTCACGCTCCCGGAAACCGTTCGAAAATACGCGTGAATGGTTGCCTCGACACTACCCGAGGCGATCAGCCACGGCATCATCACGCTGGACTTCGCCTGAATCGCCGGATCGTTCCGTTCGTCCACGAAAACGTCGGTCAGAGGATGAACGGACGCGTCCTGCCGCGCCGCGAGCCGGAGATGAAATGCGGGCGCTCCATCGACGGTTTGTACTTCGAGGAGTGAGACGCGATACGCAGTCGCGCCGGTGAGGCGAGCCGCGCTCAACGCAAACGCAGAACGAGGGTGCGATCGCTCGCGTTATTCTTCGAAAAACGAGCGGCCGCTCGGGCATGGGGTGCGGGGCAGGCTCTCTTGACGATCTTCGCGAGCGACACGTTCTGCGTACTCGTCTGCGCGTCGCCCGCTGGTGCGCTCCGGATGGGTAAGATGGTAGGGACTGGCCCCGCCTCGCCTACGGAGTCGCGGGCACCCGGCCTTTCCGAATCTTGGAGGCCGCACTACCATGCATCGGGATTTCGAACATGAGGGCAGCCTCACCGGACTCTGGCACTTCGAAGCCGACGATGCGCTCAACGCGTTGCCCGCGCGTCCGCGGTTTATCCAGTATTTGAGAGAGTCTGCCGCGCAAGGCTCGGATTTCGACGGCGCGTC